>JAFECZ010000012.1 GCA_018241905.1 Pseudomonadota bacterium | reverse complement strand
GGCTCGCGTAGTCCTCCGCGAGCGTCTTGCCCGTCGCTTCGCTCTTGGGGGCGTCCGCATCCTCCCAGCCCTCCTCGTAGATCGCGAACAGCAGATCGAAGGCGTAGAGCAGGAAGTGACCGCTACCGCAGGCCGGGTCGAGCACGCGCAGATCGCGCGGATCCTTCTTCGCTCGGGGCGCAAACTCCTCGCTGCGGTTGCGCACCATGTACCCGCACTTGTCGGCGAGCGCGGTCTTCGTGCCGCGCATCTCGTACCAGATGCGCCCGAGCGTGTTGTCGGTGAGAAACTGGACGACGTAGCGCGGTGTGAAGAACTGGTTGCGCACCGCCAGCTCGCGACTATTGCGCGGGGCCTGACTCTCCTCGCGCATCTTGCGGCGCTCGTCCTGGCCGTTGAAGAACTGGTATACCCAGCCGATGGTCTCGTCCTCGCCCCATACCCGAACGAGCTCGGTGGCGTTCAGGATCTCGAGGAGCTGCTCGAAGGTCCCGCGCTTAGGCCACAGCACGCTCGATGCATCGCGCCGATCGAACAGGACCTTCACCTCGGTCGACAGCTCGTCGAAGAGTGACTCGATGTATAGCCGATAGCCCGCGCTCTCTGGCAGCAGCGGCAGACCCGGAGCCATGCCGCAGAACTCTCTATAGCCGCCGGACTGCTCTCCCTTGGTGATGCACTCCTGCACCAGCTCGCGGGCCTCGAGCATCTTAAGGGCGACGAAGCGGTTGAGCGTCGTGAAGGCGGCGTCGCGCAGGTAGTCGCGGGCTGCGTCGGCTTGGCTCATCCCGGCGGCGCGCTTGTGCTCTATGGCGGCGACAATGCGCTCCCGCGCGAACGCCTGGCGGGCCGAGAGGTGCGTGCCCGCCGTGGCGGCCACCACGCCGTCGCGATGCACATCGAAGTTGCCCTCGAGCTGGGAGGCGAAGTCCTCCTCGAGGGCCTTCCGCGCCCGCTGGGTCGCGCGTTCGATAGCGTTGCGTGTGTCCCTGTCCATCAATGACGTCCCATCTGACTTTTCAGGTACTGCTCCGCCAGCCATCGCACGCGAGCAGCCCCCTCGGTGGTCGGGTCCGTCTTCGCCAGAAAGGTCGCAGCCTTTGGTAGGAGGAGCACCAGCAGCAGGTCGGAAGATGCTGTGTCGAGTTGGAACCGCGACGTGGCGTCGAGCCGCTCGGAGAGCTCCAGAACTGCCTGCTCCGCTGCGGCAGTGAGCGGCACTGGCAATCCGATAGTTTTCTGAATACTGTCTGGGCTTGCCAGACGAATAGGAACCAACGCCTCGAACAAGGGCCCGGCGTGCCTTCCGAAATCCGCAGCACCCGGGAACCAGCCGCGCAGCCGCGCCACGAAGTCGTAGACATCGGTGAACGTGCCGCCCTGCTCCCGCTGTCGCCTCTCCGTCTCGGCGAACAGACTCTGGATCGTGTTGTCCCCCATCCGAACGGACTGCCCGAGCATCGCGAGAAATGTGCGTTCCTGCTGCGACAGCACACCGGTCGCTGGCTTGTAACCGAGGTCGTGCTCCACCTCGTTCCAGACGTGGGCCATCATGCTGCAGATCTGGATCTCGCAGGGGACCTCAGCAACATTGGCGTATGTCCCCACGATGTCGGTTGGCTTGAGAAAGACCTCGAGGTGGGTGGCCCGATAGAAGTTTTCAGGGTCGTGGATGTTCTTGTCTTTTCGATCCGGGACAGGCGGCGCGCCGTTAGCGTCAATAAACCGCGCGGCGACCAACGACACTATGTGATCCTCATGTCGCTGTTCATACGTTGCGATGCGGACGGCCGCAAGATCGCGAATCTGGTCGAACACGACGTCGACATCGGCCAACGCCTTCTTGCCACTCGCAGCGAATCGCCTGAGCTTGCCCTCTAGGCTCTTGGGACTCTTCGCCCGGGAGGTCACCTGCGCGCGAATGGCGTTTCCTTCTACCACCTCGGATCGACAGATCTCGGCGACTCGTGCAGCGAGCTTCAAATAGCGGTCGTACTCGCGGTGGTAGCGCTGTACAGACTTCTTGACGGTGTCGTCCGAAATTGTCATGGCACGCTCTACTGGACGATGACCTTCTTGCCGGCGCCGATGAGGCGCGCGCACTCCTCTCGGACACCGTCGAGCGCAGCTTCGAGCTGCTCTTCGGTCTCGACGCCCCCCGCGAAGTAGCTGCCGACGCTCACTGCGACTACGCGCTCGCCGTCGATGATGCGTCGCAGCTCGGCGATGGCGGCGCTCAGGCGACCGCCGCAGGCGTCGCGGTCGGCACGCAGCTGAGGGATCGGTACACGCGCCTCATCCCACTTCTTGCCGCGCTCGAATACCTCGACGAGGCGCCGCTGCTGGCTCTCGTCGATCTCTGTCCAGCCCGGAGTCTTCACCAGCTTGTCGAAGGCCTTCGTGTAGGCGGCGACGCGCGCGTCGAGTGCCTCGGCAAAGCGCTTGTCGTACTCGACCTCCAGCGCTTTGGTGTGCTGCTCGATCGCCGGCAGCTCCTTGAAGAAGGTCTCGCGCTGAAGTAGATCGTCGAGATCCGTCGCGCGCGAGCGCAGCTCGTCGGTAACATCAGCCTCCTGGCTTAGGAAGCTCCAGAGGCCGCTCTGCGCCTTGCGCGCGCGCTCGAGGTCGTGGAGGCGCGGGTCGATCAGCACCTGCTCCAGCTCGACGGCACGCTTGACGGCGTCCTTGATGGCACGGTGGCTCGTATTGAAGGTCGCGATGGCATTGTCCTCGGAGCCCCGTAGGATGGCCTTCATCTGACCGATGGCGCCGTCGAGCACGGCGCCGCCCGGCAGGCGATGCGCCGTGAGCGCGGCCAGCGCCGAGGCGACCGTGTCCTCATTGCGCGCGACCTCCTTGCGCAGTTCGGCGACAATCGCGCCGGCATTCAGCTCTTTCACCTCGCTGCCAAAGGTGTCCTTGAAGGCCTCTGATGCCTTCACTAACTCTTCGAATTCGATACCCTTCTTAGGGCGGAACGCCGCCTGCCGGAATAGGTTGTTGTTCGAGAAGGTGTCGCGCGCCTCGATGTCCGTTACTGAGTCGAGCATCTGGCCTTTGCTAGTCGCCTCGATCTTTCCGGCGCGGAGCAGCGAGAGCACCAAGAGACGCACGACCTCGAAGTCCCAGCCAAAGGGCTCCTTGGCGAACTCGTCGGTGAGGTAGCGGCCACTCGCGGTGTCGCCGTAGTTAGCGCGTTCCTCGATGCGGTCGAGTACCTCCTTCAGCGCGCCACTCTCGCAGCGGAAAACGGTCTTGCCCTTCTCGTCGCGAAGCAGACCGATGCTTCCGAACACGCTCGGCAGGCCTTGAAGGTTCTCGGCAGTAAAGAGCGCATCGGTGCCCTTCTTCACGTCCGTCGCCTTGGCCGCGGCCTCCTTGAAGCGGTCGAAGACCTCAGGCAGCACCGTCCCCAGTACCTCGGCAACGGTCTTGCTGACATCCGTGGCGCGT
This sequence comes from Pseudomonadota bacterium, assembly GCA_018241905.1. GTDB lineage: Bacteria > Pseudomonadota > Gammaproteobacteria > Burkholderiales > Burkholderiaceae_C > Variovorax. Next base: position 23,493 of record JAFECZ010000012.1, on the reverse strand, counting down.
TCGGTCGGGCTGCGGTCGTTGCCGCGGAAGTGAATGCGACCCGTGAGAGCCGCTGCACGAAGTAGCCGCCGTAGCTCGTCGCCGTGCCGGCGCAGACGAACGCGCTCCTCGGCGATGAGGGCGGGCGCGTCCTCACCCTTGGTCTCGCGCTCCTTGCGGGCGAGCATCTCCTTGGACCGAAAGAGCTCGACAGTCTCGCGGTCGATGGAGTCGGTGAGCGCGATGGCCCAGAAGACGTGCTTGCGCTCTTGCTGGCTGCGCGTGCGCAGCTCGGCGGCTAGACCATCGAAGTCCTTTCCGTCCTCGGCGAAGTGGACCTGGAACATCATGTCGCCCGCCGTGAGCTCACGGCCGTGGATGGCGAGGCCCGCCTTGAAGGTCTTGGTATCGAAGAGCGTGTACGACGGCTGCGGCTGCCAGAAGCCGGAGAGCACTTCCTGGTAGAGCCGGTGCGAGTCGCCAGGCTTCGGGCTGATGCCGTTGCGCAGGCGGTCCCAATCGTCCTCGGCTGGCGTCGGGATACGGTAGCCATCGTCGCCGTGACGGACCTGGTGGGCCGCCTCAAGCGCGCGAAGCGCCTCCCTTACCGAGGCGAGCTGGGAGTCGCCGCCCACCTGGCCATGCAGAGCTGCCGCGAGGTTCTCCGCGCTACGGTGGACGCTCTTCACGTACTGGAGCAGGCAGATGACCTTCGCCACCGGCTGCGCCAGCGGGTGGTCGACCAGCTTCGAGATCGCTGCGATCTTCGCACGCACCTCGGAGCCGATGTTGCCTTCGACGAGGTCGTAGACCTGATCGAGCCGCACGAGGTCGCCGACCGCGCCGTCGGCCAGGTTGACCGCGGGGTTAATGAGGAGTTGCTGCGCGAGCTTAATGATCGTGCGATTGGCACCGCCGACATGCTTGCTGGCGCCGCCTTGCGTGCGCAGGCCCGAGACGACCTGGATGATGAGATCGATCTGGTAAGGGAGCAGCGGGTAGAGGTCAACAAACGCCTCGCGCGTTACCTCGGAGAGCTTGATGTCTGCGGTGAGCCGCGTGTGCTCCGTGAGCCGTCCCCGGTGCTCGTCGAAGAGCCTCCCGAGCGTGGTCTGAGCGTTGGCGTTCTTTGAGAGCACGCGGCGGCTCGTGACCTCGGAAATGTCGCTGGGCTCGAGGTGAACCTGTAGCGGGAAGCGGTCCATCAAGCGGGCAAGCTCGATCTTCTTGTCATCGAGACCGGAAACGAGCTCGCCGAGCTTCTCCTGTGATGTCACGACAACCCAGTGCTTACCGCGCCCCTTCACGCCGAGCTGCTGCACGATGGCCTGCAGGTCGAGCATCTTCTGGACGTCGCGAGCGACGAATTGGCCGACCTCGTCGACCACGAATATGAGCGAGAGGCCCGGCTTGCGCCGCTTCATCAGCTCGCCCGCGCGCTCGGCGAGCTTGCCTGGCGTGATGTCGGCCTTGTTCTTGACGGCCTTCACCCACGAGTCGGCGACTGGGTAGGTGTCAGGATCGAGGCTGTGGAGCACCCGGCTCGCCTCGGAGAGCGCGAAGGCAACCTTACCCTTCTCGCTGGACCACTCCTTCTTGAAGAGGCGCCTGTACTCGTCCTCGAACTTGCCGAGCGAGCCCTTCTCCTCGAGGCCGATCTCCAGCTCCGAGAGGTCGAGATCCTTCGCGTAGCCGAGGCTCTGGAGGAAGAGCCCGTACATGATCTCGGTGAGAGTCTGGTTGCCACTGCGGATTCCTCGGTCCGTCGAGACGTCGAAGATGACGGCGTGCGTCGGGATCTTCTCGTTGATGGCCTTGAGCAGGACCTGGAGCTTCTTGTCGCCCGTACGGTCGGCGAAGCGCTCCGCCGCTGACTCGCCCGCGACGGTACGGTTCGCGACGGAGAGGCCGAGCATCTTGGCGAAGCTCGACTTGCCGGAGCCAAAGAAGCCCGAGACCCAGATGGAGACGCCGTCGGTCGGCTTGTTCGGGGCCTCGCGGTACGCCTCGAAGACGCTGGTGTAGTGCGTGCGGATCGCGTCCGTGACGACGTACTCGTTGATTTCGTCGCGGATGATTTCTTCGTCGGTCTGGTCGACTTTGATGACTTCTTCGATTCGACGTTGGATGTCGTTGGCGAAGAGAGTCTTGATGGGCGTCGTAGTCATCTTCGGTAATCCTCAGAAGATCTTCGGTCGGTAGTTGTGCTCCGCGTCGAGCACACCCATGAAGCGCAGGCCTGCCGCGCCATCGAGGTCACCAGGATAGAAGAGAATAGTCGGCACGAGGACCCGCCCCTTGAGTTGCTCAAGCAGCGAGAAGGTCCGGTACATGGGGAACAGCGCGCCGGCGCGCATGATGAAGACAATGTCGCGCAGCGGGTCAGAGTCTAGAGGCATGCGCGCGGCGACGAGGTCGACAAGGGGCGAGTATTCGGATAGCACCGAGTGAATGGTTTCGACGACGGTTTCCACGCCCTGTTCACGTTCCGCGGTGAACCACTCCTCGAGCGGGCGCTGCGAGCGCATAGCCTCATCTAGGCACTCGGCCAGCGAGATACGATGGATGCGCTTGCCCTTCTGGGAGAGACGGGTGTCGAGAAGCGTTACCTGTTTGCGCAGGTCAAACTCTTCTTCTGGGGCGTAGCGGAAGAGCGCATACGGCATGTCGTGGTAGGCGCTAATTCGCTGCCGCGGGTCGGACAACTCAAGAGCTGGTTCGAGGTCTTGCTTGATGCGGTGTTCAAGGTGGCTCATGCAACCATCCTCTCAGCGTAATCGCGGGCACTTGAGCACGGCAGCGAAAGCTGCGCGAGGCTGCCAGCGACCTGATATTCGACCTTACGATACTGGTGGAGCCGAAGTAGTTCGTGCTCGACATCGGAGGGGCGCATCAGGAATAGGCGCCACCCACGCGAGGCGACAACCTTGCTGGCGCTCAGACTCTCGTCTCGCATAGCGTGCAGCAGGTAAAGGAAGCTCCGCTCCGGCAAGTGGAACGACACAAACTCTTTGGCATTCGATCCACGGAGGATCCCAAAGTCAACGGCAATCTTGAGAAGACCGGCTGCGACTCGCTTTGTGGTTTGCTCGGCCCAGGCATGCTCGGTCGTGCCGCCACGTTCGCCGATGCTATTCAGGTACGTCTGCACGTCGTCGGGATGGATACGGAACGTGCCTGTTTCAAACTCGGAGAAAAGCCAGGTCTCTAGGAAATCCCGAACGAGGAACTCGTCCCGCGTCATGTGCCACAGAAGCAACGGTTTCCACTCCTCTACCGGGAGGCCATGCTTCGCGAGCACGACGAGCGGCCGATCACGGCCGATTGGATCAAAGCGGCGGTTGAGCACTTTGGCGACATCGCGCAACCATGTAGCGCTGCTGGCGCCGATGAAGTTTTCCTCGCGGAGACGATCGAGGTTTTCACGCTTGGAGCGCTCGAAATCCCACCCGGAGAAAACAGAATACGTCTCGTCGATCATCGCCCCCTTGATGGCGGTGAAGGACGAGGCGATGTGCGCGCGCGAGTCAGCCTTCACGCTTCGGCCTTCTGGACGTAGGGAACAGACAGAGCGCCAGGCTCGCCACGCCCGAAGCCAAGGGCAAGGAGTGCCACGTCAGAGTCGCTGCCGGAGAAGGCCCCAGGAACAGGAACGGCCCGCCCTTCTGCTGAACGCCGCAGTTTGCTGAAGGCCATAAGATCAGGCTCCTGGACGAGACCGAAGGCTTGGAGATGTCCGGTGAGGTCGCTGCCCGATAGCGACGCCAGTTCTTCGAAGAATGAGTCCCACTCGGCGGCGTTGTCGACCCATTGCTCCCAGCGCACGTCGAAGGCCTCCTCGACGTCTTCGGGGAGATGCCAGAGCGAGAAGCAGCCAGGCGGGTTAAAAACCTCGGTGCATCGGTGGGCGGCGACCGCGAACACCGAGCGGGCCTGGGCGAAACGATGGGTGCGCGGAAAGCCGCGCCGGAGCGTAGCTGTACCCAGCCGGCCGAGTTGGCCTCTAGTGTTCCACCACTTCGCAAGATCCATCTCCCCGAAACGCGCAACGACAAGACGCAACTTGAATAGGAGCTCTAGGTCAAGCTCCGTCGACAGATAGCTCACCTTCAATTCCCCAGATGAGGCGCTGCTCACGCTCGTTTGATGCTGATCGCGGATTGCATTTGCATTTGCATTTGGGCGGACCTCTTTGATTTAAGCCTGACACGCGAGCGAGCGCTCCATCTGAGTTGTCCGAAAGAGCTCTTCTTGCCGCTTCGTGGCGGGCCACGGAATTGCCGCCGATGTCGTCCTGCGTCCTCTATCTCCCCGAAATCGAGCGCTGGCCAGCAAATCCAACATGAAACATTGGATTACAGCACATCATCGCGGCCTCATTCCCCGGATTCGGGCCTCCAGCCGCCCCCCGAAAGTGAAGTCCGCCGCCGGATTGCACATGGTGACCACTGGACAAGGCCAATAGGGCGCGACAAATGGTCATGTCGTTCCGAGCGACCAACATGAACGCAGTAGGGGCAACAGTGCGTTGGCTCCTGTACGACTTGGCCCAAAGTAATCTTGCAGTGAAGTCGACATGCACAGCGATGTTTCGAAGAAGCACAGTTGGGAAGGTTTGAATCATGCCCAAGGTAGAAAATTTGGAAGCACTCAGTACATGGTCCGAGCAGGCTGGCTGGGACCATGCTGAATTTGAGCGCCTCCTCAAGAGATGTCGAGAGGCGGGCGCAGCTGACACTTGCCGGACATTCCCCTTAAAAGAGCAGCTGGTGGTTTCACTAACCCTGAACCGGCTGGATTGGCTCGAGGAGGCGGGATACACAGTACCTGCGGCCCTCGGCGGAATAGATCCGGCCTGGCGCTCAATGGTGGCGCACTTGGAACGACGCCTCAGAGAAGCGCCCTCGGCTGGAGAGGAGTCGACTCCACGTAACTCGGGTCGCCCGGCACTGACACGTTTTGGCGCCCCGCCCCCTCCAACGCAATCGCCTGCCAAGGTCTACCCCTGGGATGGAAAGGATGGACTGGCCACAATCACCATCAGTGCTCCGATCCGGCTGCGCATGAAACTCCGCTACCTTAAGTTCCTTGGCGCCCTTGAAACTCAGGAGCGCTTCATCATCCAAGAGGTGGAGCTCGCAGCCGACAAACTACTGCGTGAGCACGAGACGGAGCGCGACGCTCGCTAGATTCCGAACAGTACAGCGCGAATCTCGGTGGCCAATCTGGCCAGAGCAAGTCCACGGGCCAGGTCAGTCATCGACCCCTACTTCAAAACCGAGCGGCGGTCTGGCGGCCCGAATGGAACGGAATGACGGAGGGCGACGCATGGTTGACGCTAGATCGACGTCTATGCGCGACCTGCGCGATCGAACAGACAAGCAAGCTGCTTGGCCAGGGCGGCGGCCTGCGCTAACACGGCCGTGGCGCCACCATGATCGTGCTCAAGCTCGCCACCTTCACGCTGGGGGACCGTTTGAAGCGGCTGGCTGTATTCGCGTGAGCGCCGCGCAGCTTTAACCACATTGGTAACCAGCTGCTGGCCCAGCTCGAAGTGGTCACCACGAACCGTATCGACTACCCCACCCGAGTGTTTAGCGCCGTCGTTTAGCGTTGGCTTTCCCGCAGGCTCGACGCCTGGCTGTGCGGCGTCGTGAACCTCCGGAGCGGGGTCATCTTGCAAAACGCCTACACAGGATAGGAGTTTTGGGTCTTCGCAGCGCAAACCCCTAGGTGTTTTTTCCTTGGGTGACCCGGCGCCCTTGCTTGTGAAGATCTTGGCCATGGTCTTCAGCTTTCTCGGCTTGCCTGTGTCGATGCACATGAGCATTGCCAAGGGTTCTGGGTCCGCCTCGATCATCTCGCGAAACGCATGCCACCTCACACTCTGAGTCGCAGGATCGCCGGAGGTCATCAATCTGTCAATTACATCGGCAGCTACATCCTTTCGCGGACGCCCGAGCGGGAGCGGCGCGCCAGGCCGCAAGCCGAAGCGCGAAGCAACCCGCTTGAAAAAGTCGGCCTCGAGCTTCTTAAGCCGCTCGCGCCCGCCTTCCATCATCCTTGACCCGCTCAACTTGCCATCCTTGATCGGGACCATCAAGACATGCATGTGGGGATGCCTCTGGTCGTTGTGCACGTCGGCGCAGAGTACGTTGACCCAGCCGCCGAAAGTGTCGGCGGCCCACGAAAGACAATCATTAAAGTAGGCGTGTTCGTCGATGCCAGAGCCTGACGACAAACTGAAGACGGCTTCAAGCATCAATGCCGCGTTCGCCCGAACCTTGCAGTTCGCCTCCTTCATCCGGCTCTTGGCAAGCGCAGCGACTTCCAGTGCTGTCTCTGGCCCGTGAAGCCGCCGGTTTAAATGCGAGCGCCGGCCGTCAACAGATCCATGGTCTTTAGAGCCAAGCTCCGCTTGGATCTCGCGTCCGTTGTGGCGAGCAGCTTTCAGCACTATCGACCTGTCCTTGCTTCCAGCGGTCTTGAATCGCATAAAGAATTCCCCACCAGTTTTCCGTCGAGAATCCTCGACGTTGGCGCCTGCGAGTGCATCAGGTTCCGTGACGGGGTTCATGTTGCGACCAGGCGGATCAGGTGCGATCGATCGAACATCTTCGTCGCGCGATCAGCCGAACGGCATTTGGGCGCTATGCGTCTCTCCGTCACGGTCCGGGGCATCTCAAGCTTCACGATTGCCGTTGACCGTCTGGATTGCGCCGGAGCGCGAGGCGATGAATTTCTCCACTTCAGCAGCATCCCAGACCGTAACTGCATCTCCAAGCTTGAAGGGCTTGGGAAACTTGCCTTCTCGCACCCACCGCCAGATGGTCGCCGGGCTTACGGGAAGCATCCCGCTCTTGCCACCTGAGGTTGCCAACTCCGCAACCCGAACAACTCGCATTGACATTCGATAAGCCCCAAAAATGCGCCATGGCGCGATGGGTTGAATGTGCTTTCTCTGACGGCGAAAGGGAGGCAGTTGCCAGACAAGATAGGCAACTGCCAAGCTAATCACAGCTTTTCAAGTGAGCTGCTGACCTTTTTAAGGTGCTCCTCGGCGGTTCGCTTGGCCAAGCTGATACCCACTGAACTCGCCCAGTCTTCCATCACCGAACCTGCCTTCGACGGCTTCGACAGATCGAGCCCGGCAATTCGACTCAAGACGCCGATGATGCGATACAGCGTGTTCCGCTCGCGTTCACCAAGCGGTCGTTCTTCAAGATGATTTGCAGATCGCTGCACCAATTCAAGAATCGCGCTCGTTCGAACAACTACTGCGGCGTCATCGGTCAGGCCACCTGCAGGGAAATAATCGGGACGAGGGTCCGTTGAAGACTGTCGGTCAACGAGAGCTTGTGCATCCGCGCGTGTCATGCCCCTTCTCAGGATCAGATCGTCAATCTTCATTTCGCGCAAACCGCGAACGATCGATTGGTCCAAACGCTCCTGAACCTGCCAAATCTCATCATCGGCTTGCTGCACGAACACTCCGGCAAGAGTCTCCAGAGTTACGGCAGGACCACCGATCAGCATCTGGTACTTATGCTCAATGTCAAGACATTCCGCACCAACCATTACCAGGTCCCAAACGCCACGAATGGTCGTCGTCTCGTCGTCTAGCGTCAGATAGCGCTCGTCGTCAAGATTCAGGCTGGCGAGGTAAACGACGGGGCGCTCCCGAGCCGCCTCCGGAAACTTGGGATTGCCAGTGACCCATTCTTGGGGCAAGGTATTCCACTCAAGATCCGTCGGCTGCTCCCCGCTGGCCAGAATCGCATCCATGGCTTCGCGCGTATATCGCGAGACCCGCCCTCTTCGCGCGTTTGCGTGGTTCACGAAGTGAACGGATAGACGAAGATGTCCATCCAAGCCGAGGCGCAATACATCTGCCTCTGACACCTCTTCGCCAAACATGATTGATAAATGGCGCGCAGCCTCCTCGACTGTTAGCCATTCCCTAAGCCTCAAGAGCTTGCTCATCGATCGCCTCGATCTATCAACGGTATGCGCGCTTGGGGCGCCGTCAGGCAGCCCGATTAATCGCGATCACATCTGCCCCAAGCCGGAGCTTGTCTAGGTAGTCGGACCACCGTTGCATCATTTCGCGCCGAGCAGGCAAATGGGCTGTCCGGTTGTACGCACGGCCATTGGGGTCCTTGACGGTATGCGCCAGCTGATGCTCTATAAGGTCCGGTCGCTCCCCCAGGACTTCGTCCATGACCGTTCTGGCCATAGCGCGAAAGCCGTGAGCCGTCATCACGTCTTGGGCGTAGCCCATTCCGCGCAGCGCCGCCGCGACGGTGTTCTCGCTCATACATCGTTCGCCAGTTCGGATGCTGGGAAACACGTAGCGACCATGGCCGCTGAAGGTGTAGAGATCGCGAAGGATCTCCACGGCCTGTCGCGACAAGGGGACAAGATGCTCGACTTTCATCTTCATCTTGGCAGCTGGAATGCGCCACTCTGCAGCATCGAGATCGACTTCGGCCCACTCCGCTGCACGCAGCTCACCCGGGCGCACGAATAACAGGGGCGACAACTTCAAAGCTGCCACGACCGTCGGATGCCCGCCGTAGGAATGAATTGAGCGCATCAGCTGACCGACCTGCTTTGGTTCGACGATTGCAGCGTAGTTCGTCTTCTGCACTGCCACTAGCGCGCCACGAAGGTCTGCAGTTACATCCCGTTCAACCAACCCGATCGCGACCGCGTAGCGAAATACCTGCGAGCAGATTTGGACAATTCGGTGCGTGCTCTCGTGAATGGCTCGGGCCTCCATCCGGCGAGCCACTCGATCCAACACGTCCTTTGCTTTGACAGCTGAGATCGGCAGTTTGCCGATGAATGGAAACACGTCCTTCTCGAGCCACCTCGTCACCTTGGTCTGAGTTACCGCTGCTCGCTTGTTGGCCGATTTCGCCAGCCAGTCTCGCGCCACCCTCTCAAAGGTACTTGCGGCGGCATCTGCTTTCTCTTGCTTTTCTTCTCGCTTGGCAACACTGGGATCTATGCCCTCTGCCAGTTTCCTCCTGGCTTCAGCAAGTCGCTCTCGGGCCCTTGAAAGCGCTACGTCCGGGTATATGCCAAGTGCAAGGGTCTTTTGCTTGCCCGCGAAGCGATAGTTCAGACGCCAATACTTCCCAGTCGCCGTGACCAGCAGATACATGCCTCGGCCGTCCCCATACTTCTCGCCGTTAGCGGAGCCAAGATGCTTCAGTTGCCTAACGCGAGTGTCGGTGAGCGCCATCACTGCCTCTTGTTGGTATGTAGTTTTCGAGATTTGGGCGATACCAGCAAAGATGATGGTATTTCGCTGAGATGGGATGCTACTCGGTGAGACGGCCTGGGCCAAACAAAAACCCGCTACGCTGGGGAAACGTGCGGGTTCTGAGGTTGGGTGATACACCGTGATCCGGGTATCTGGTCCCGCCGCCAGGAATCGAACCTGGATCTCAGCCTTCGGAGGGCCGAATTCTATCCATTGAAATACAGCGAGATCTCTGACGCGGCGCTGCCACGTCAAACCGCGATTATCGCTTATCGGCAGGTGCCGGTCCGGGCCCATCCTGCGCGTCGTCAGCGTCGGCCATGCTCTTGCCGCCGAAGCCGAGTCCGCAAAGGTAGACGTGGAAGACCCGTTTTCCCGTCGACACCAGTTCAAAAGCCCCAGGGTCGAGCAGCCAGTCCTCGATCAGCCCGCAGACCAGTCCGTGCAGGCCCTGAGCGGCCGAGGCCACCGGAATGGGCAGCTTGCGCCCCTCGATGCGCGCCGCCGTCTTGAGCGCCTGCTCGAACTCGGTCAGGAACAACTGGCGCGACTGCAAGTGGCGGCGCCGCACCGAATCCATCTCGTCGGTGTATTCGATCTTGCGGGTGGCGATGTCGAACACGCGCCGCACCTGCGGGTTGGTGGTGATCACGCGCAGCGCATCGAGCAGCGAGCGCTGCACCGCCGCCAAGGGCTGGTCGCCGCCGGCCGCAATGCCGGCCCGGTTGGCCGCCTCCAGCGGCAAGGTGACCCTGTCCATCATGGCGTTGAACAGGTCGGCCTTGTCCTTGAAATGCCAGTAGACCGCACCGCGCGTGGCATCGGCCGCCTGTGCAATCTGTTGCAAGGTGGTTTGCGACACGCCCTGGGCCTGGAACAGCATTTCGGCCGCGTCCAGCAGGCGCTCGCGGGTGGCCTGTGCCTCTTCTTTTGTGCGCCGGGCCATGATGATTGTCTCGAAAAAAATGAATGGGTTCTGCCGAAGCCTCGACTATACATCCATGAATGTATGTAAACTAGCGGGTTTTTCCGGCGAACATCCGACCCTTCACGCGCGCCCGTCCGGGCGGCGACGGGCGTTGTGCCCGCTCAAATCCCGTTTTCAAGTCCCATCAAAGGATTCGCATGCCTGTTCTGCATGAAGTCTCTCGTTCCTTTCCCTATTCGGCACGCGTGGCCGCCGTTGCACTGGCAGCGCTGGCCCTGACCGCCTGCGGCAAGGGCGAGGCGCCGGCCGCCCACGCCGGCGGCGGCAAGATGCCTGCGCCCGAGGTCGGCGTGGTGGTTGCCACCCCCGGCGACGTCGGCCTGCTGGTCGAATTGCCCGGCCGCCTGGAAGCTTCTCGCGTTTCCGAAGTGCGCGCGCGTGCCGCGGGCATCCTGCAAAAGCGGCTGTTCCGCGAAGGCAGCGACGTGAAGGCCGGCCAGCCGCTGTTCAGCATCGACGCCTCGCCGTACGAAGCCACCCTGCGCAGCGCAGAGGCCAGCCTGGCCCGGGCCGAAGCCAACGTGGTCCAGACCAAGGCCCTGGCCGAGCGCTATAAGCCGCTGGTCGAGGCCAATGCCGTGAGCAAGCAGGAATACGCCAATGCCGTGGCGTCGTGGAAGCAGGCCGAAGCCGACGTGGGCGTGGCCCGCGCGTCGCTCACCACCGCGCGCATCAACCTGGGCTATGCCACGGTGACGGCGCCCATTTCCGGGCGCATCGGCCGCGCGCTGGTCACCGAGGGTGCGCTGGTCGGCCAGGGCGAGGCCACGCAGCTGGCGGTCATCCAGCAGATCAACCCCATGTACGTGAACTTCACGCAGTCGGCCAACGACGTGCTGCGGCTTCGCCGCGCGCTGGACGCGGGCCTGTTCAAGCGTGCCGCCGGCGGCGAGGCGGCCAGCGTGCGCATCGTGCTGGAAGACGGCACCGAGTACCCGCAAGAAGGCAAGCTTCTGTTCTCCGACCTGACGGTGGACGCCACCACGGGCCAGATCACCCTGCGCGCCGAGGTGCCCAATGCAACCGGCAACCTGCTGCCCGGCCTGTACGTTCGCGTGCGCCTCGAGCAGGCGCAGATGACCAATGCCATCACGGTGCCGCAGCAGGCCGTCACGCGCACGCAGCAGGGCGACACGCTGATGGTGGTGGACGCCGAGGGCAAGGTGAGCACCCGCACCGTGAAGATCAGCGCCGGCCAGAACAACCGCTGGGTGGTGCTCGATGGCCTGAAGGCCGGCGAGCAGGTCATGGTCGACGGCTTCCAGAAGCTGCAGATGATGCCGCCCGGCACGCCCGTGAAGGCCGTGCCGTGGCAAGCCGCTGGCGCTGCCGCCGCACAGGCGGGGGCGCCAGCCGGCGGCTCCGCTGCCAAGCCTGCGGCCAACGAGCCGGCGGCCAAGCAGTAAGGAGCACCGCCGCATGGCCAAGTTCTTCATCGACCGCCCCATCTTCGCGTGGGTGATCGCGCTGTTCATCATCGTGATGGGCGCGGTGTCCATCACCCAGCTGCCTATTTCCCAGTATCCGCCGGTGGCACCGCCGGCCATCGTGGTCACGGCCGCCTATCCGGGCGCCTCCGCGCAGACGCTGGAAGACAGCGTGCTGTCGGTCATCGAGCGCGAAATGAACGGCTCGCCGGGCCTGATCTACATGGAGTCGGTCGCGCAGGCCGACGGCACCGGCACCATCACCATCACCTTCGAGACGGGCACCAACCCCGACCTGGCGCAGGTGGACGTTCAAAACCGCTTGTCGCGCGCCTCGCCGCGGCTGCCTGCCGCGGTGACGCAGCAGGGCGTGCGCGTGGACAAGTCGCGCAACAACTTCCTGCTGTTCACCATCCTCTCGTCCGACAACCCCGCCGTCGACGAGACGGCACTGGGCGACTATGCGGCGCGCAACGTGGTGCCCGAGCTGCAGCGCGTGCCCGGCATCGGCCAGGCACAGCTGTTCGGCTCCGAGCGCGCCATGCGCGTGTGGATCGACCCGGCCAAGATGCAGGGCTACAACCTGTCGTCGGCCGACGTGAACGCGGCCATCCGCGCGCAGAACGCGCAGGTGTCCTCCGGCGTGATCGGCGACTTGCCCAACGTGCCCGGCCAGGCCATTGCCGCCACCGTGGTGGTCAACGGCCAGCTCTCGACCGTGGAGCAGTTCGGCAACATCGTGCTGCGCGCCAACACCGACGGCTCGACCGTGCGCCTGCGCGACGTGGCCCGCATCGAGCTGGGCGGCCAGGCCTACTCCACCTCGGCCCGCTTGAACGGCAAGGGCGCAGTGGGCATCGGCGTGCAGCTGGCGCCCAGCGGCAACGCGCTGGCGGCGGCCAAGGCCATCCGCAACAAGATGGATGAGCTGTCCAAGTTCTTCCCGCAAGGCGTGAAGTGGACCATTCCCTACGACAGCTCGCGCTTCGTCAGCATCTCCATCACCGAAGTGGTGAAGACGCTGTTCGAGGCGGTGGCGCTGGTGTTCGTGGTGATGTTCCTGTTCCTGCAGAACTGGCGCTACACGATCATCCCGACCATCGTGGTGCCCATTGCCCTCCTGGGCACCTTTGCCACGCTGCTGGCGCTGGGCTTCTCGATCAACGTGCTGACCATGTTCGGCATGGTGCTGGTGATCGGCATCGTGGTGGACGACGCCATCGTGGTGGTGGAGAACGTCGAGCGCATCATGGCCGAGGAAAAGCTTGCGCCGCTGGAGGCCACGCGCAAGGCCATGAAGCAGATCTCGGGCGCCATCGTGGGCGTGACCGTGGTGCTGATCTCGGTGTTCGTGCCGCTGGCCTTCTTTGCCGGCTCCACCGGCAACATCTACCGCCAGTTCTCGGCGGTGATGGTGGCCTCGATCGCCTTCTCGGCCTTCATGGCGCTGTCGCTCACGCCGGCGCTGTGCGCCACGCTGCTCAAGCCGGTGGACGACGACCACCACGAGAAGAAGGGCTTCTTCGGCTGGTTCAACCGCAACTTCTCGCGCACCGCCAAGGGCTATGAAGGCGTGGTGGCGCGCATCCTGCGCCGCGCGGCGCGCTACCTGGTCATCTACGTTGCCATCGTGGGCGCCGTGCTGGTGGTGTTCCGCAGCCTGCCCACCTCCTTCCTGCCGCAGGAAGACCAGGGCAACATCATCGTGAACGTGCAGCTGCCCCCGGGCGCCACGCAAGAGCGCACGGTGTCGGTGATGAAGCAGGTGGAGGACTACATCCTCAAGCAGCCCGAAGTGCAGAGCATGGTGGGCGTGATGGGCTTCAGCTTCTCGGGCCAGGGCCAGAACGCGGGCCTTGCCTTCGTGACGCTGAAGGACTGGCACGAGCGCAAGGGCCCGGGCGAGTCGGCCGACGCGCTGGCGGGCCGCGCCTTCGGTGCGCTCTCGCACATCCGCGACGCCTTCATCTACCCGCTGTCGCCGCCGCCCATTCCCGAACTGGGTACCGCCAGCGGCTTCACCTTCCGCCTGCAGGACCGTGCCGGCGCGGGCCACACCGCGCTGACCAACGCGCGCAACCAGCTGCTGGGCATGGCCAGCCAGAGCAAGCTGCTCACGCAGGTCCGCCCCGACGGCCTGGAAGACGCGCCGCAGCTGCAGATCGACATCGACCGCGACAAGGCCAATGCCCTGGGCGTAAGCTTCGATTCGATCAACACCACGCTGTCCACCGCGCTGGGTTCGAGTTACATCAACGACTTCCCGAACCAGGGCCGCCTGCAGCGGGTGGTGGTGCAGGCCGATGCGCCGGCGCGCATGCAGCCCGAAGACCTGCTCAAGCTCAACGCCAGCAACAGCAAGGGCCAGCCGGTGCCGCTGTCCACCTTTGCCACCACGCGCTGGATCACCGGCGCGCAGCAGACAGTGCGCTACAACGGCTATCCGGCGGTGCGCATCTCCGGCTCGGCGGCGCCGGGCTTCAGCTCGGGCGCGGCCATGGCGGAGATGGAAAAGCTCGCGGCCCAGTTGCCGCCGGGCGTCGGCTACGAGTGGACCGGCCAGTCGCGCGAGGAAAAGCTCGCCGGCTCGCAGGCCGTGATCCTGTACGGCTTCTCGATCCTCGCGGTGTTCCTGTGCCTGGCCGCGCTGTACGAGAGCTGGACCATTCCGCTGTCGGTGATCCTGGTGGTGCCGCTGGGCGTGCTGGGCGTGCTGCTGGCCACGTGGCTGCGCAGCTACTCGAACGACGTGTACTTCCAGGTGGGCCTGATCACCATCATCGGCCTGTCGGCGAAGAACGCGATTCTGATCATCGAGTTCGCCAAGGACCTGCAGGCCTCGGGCAAGGGGCTGATCGAGTCGGCCCTGGCCGCCGCGCACCTGCGGTTCCGCCCCATCGTCATGACCTCGCTGGCCTTCGGCCTCGGCGTGGTGCCGCTGGTGACCGCTTCGGGCGCCGGCTCGGCCAGCCAGCGTGCCATCGGCACCGGCGTGCTGGGCGGCATGGTGACCGGTACCGCATTGGCGGTGTTCTTCGTGCCGGTGTTCTTCGTGGTGGTGCGCTCCCTCTTCAAGGGCAGCGCGCGCCAGCACGAGGCGGACCTGCGCCATGCGCACGCCGCTGGAATCGAGGACGAGCCCCGCCATGACTGATCGCAAAGAAAAGATGAGGAACCCCCTCGTGCCTACCAAGACCCTGGCCACGGCGCTGGCCGCGGCGCTGCTGCTGGCCGGCTGCTCGATGGCCCCGACCTACGAGCGGCCCGCCGCGCCGGTGCCGCAAAACTTCCCCAACAACCCGGCGCAGATCGCCGGCCAGCCGGTCACGGCGCAGATCGTGTGGCAGGACTACTTCACCGACCCGCGCCTGCAGGGGCTGATCAACACGGCGCTGGAAAACAACCGCGACCTGCGCGTGGCGGTGCTCAACATCGAGACGGCGCGCTCGCAGTTCCGCATCACGCGCTCGGCGCAGGTGCCCAACCTCAACCTCAATGCCGGTCAGACGCGCCAGCGGCCCTCGCTGCTGGGCGACACGGTGAGCGAGACCGACTACGTGAACGTGGGCATCCCGTCCTGGGAGCTGGACTTCTTCGGCCGCATCCAGAGCCTGAAGGACGCGTCGCTGTCGCAATACCTGGCCACCGAGGAGGCCCGCAAGTCCACGCAGATCAGCCTGGTGGCCGCCGTGGCCACCGGCTGGCTGGCCGTGATTGCCGACGAGGAGTCGATGCAGATCACGCGCGACACGCTGGCCACTCGCGAAGAGGGCCTGAAGCTGTCCAAGCTGCGCTTCGACAACGGCGTGATCTCCGAGATCGACCTGCGCCTGGCCGAGTCGCTCACCGAGAGCGCCCGCGCCACCTACGCGCAGCAGCAGCGGCTTCGCTTGCAGGACGAGAACGCGCTGGCCCTGCTGCTGGGCACGCCCGTGCCGCCCGAGTCGATCAAGGGCGGCCTGGGTGCGCTGGACGCGGTGGCGCCCATGGCCGACGTGCCGGCCGGGCTGCCCTCCGAAATGCTGGAGCAGCGCCCCGACATCCGGGCGGCCGAGCAGCAGTTGCAGGCAGCCAACGCCAACATCGGCGCGGCGCGGGCCAACTTCTTCCCGCGCATCTCGCTCACCGCCACCTACGGCACGGCGAGCAACGAGCTGTCGAACCTTTTCGAGAGCGGCACCAAGGCCTGGTCCTTCGCGCCCTCGCTGGTGTTGCCGATCTTCGACTACGGCGCCAACAGCGCCCGCCTGGACTCGGCCTGGGCCAACCGCGACATCGCGCTGGCGCAGTACGAGAAGTCGATCCAGTCGGCCTTCCGCGAAGTGGCGGATGCGCTGGCGGGCCGCGCCACGCTGGGCGACCAGCTCGACGCCCTGCGCAAGACGGCAGCGGCCGAAGACGCGCGCTTCAAGCTGTCGGCCCTGCGCTACCGCAACGGCGTGGCCAATGCGCTGGACCTGCAGGACGCGCAGCGCTCGCTGTTCACCGCCCAGCTGGCGGCCACGCAGACCCGGTTGGCGCAGCTGCAGAACCAGGTGACCTTGTTCAAGGCCCTGGGCGGCGGCTGGGCCAGCCGCGACGCGCCGGCCGAAACCGCCAGCCAGGCCCGCCGTTGAATCGGCCGGCGGCCTGCGCCGTGCATGCTCTAATGAGTGCGGGCCGTTGATGCGGCGCCACAAGGAGGGCCTACCCGGAGCCGAGTGGGCGGGGGGTCCTCCTATAATCCCCGGTTGATTTCAGGTCCCCCTACGAGACAGCCCCCGATCGATAACTTGAGGACTCCATGAGCGACGCCGCGCACACCGAAGAAGCCCACTCCGGCCCCATCAAGAACCCCAAGCAGCTTCTGATAGCGGTTTTCTTCTCTTTCGTTGCTCCCATCCTCATCATTTCAGGCCTGGTGGCCTATGTGGTCTCGGCCTACAAGCCTTCCGGCGCCGCCAGTGCCGACCTGAGCCTGTACGGGGTGTCGCAAGACGTACGCGACCGCGACGTGGCGGCCCGCCTGGCCCGCGTGGGCACGGTTGAAATCCGCGATGCCAACCGCGAACTGGCCACCGGCGAAGCCGTGTTCAAGGGCCAGTGCGTGACCTGCCACGGCAGCCCCGGCATTCCCGGCGCCCCGCACCTGAACGACGCCGCAGCCTGGGGCCCGCGCATCGGCCAGGGCTACGCCACCCTGCTCGAACATGCCCTCAAGGGCAAGGGCGCCATGCCCGCCCAGGGCGGCGGCGACTTCGAAGACCTGGAAATCGGCCGTGCCGTGGTCTACATGGCCAATGCCGGCGGCGCGACCTTCCCGGTGCCCGACCGGCCCGCGGCGGCAGCGCCCGCAGCCGATGCGGCGGCCAAGTAAGAAGCGCCACAACCCCAAACAAAAAGCCGGCCCAGAGCCGGCTTTTTGCTTGCCTGGCCACAGGTGCTGCCGTCTCAGGCCGGCGCCTTGACCGTGTCGTGCACCGCCTTCGGGCTGGGCACGAAACCGTAGCGCACCGGCAGGTCGGTCACCCGGACCGTTTCGGGCTGCCAGCGGCCCTGCTCGATGGCGTCGGCGGCCGCTTCCATGTCCTGGGTATGCACCACGCCCAGGCCCAGGGGCGAAGCCAGGTACACCCGCCCGCCTTCGTCCACCAGGCAGGCCGACACCGACACCGGCGTGCCGCTGTGGGTCCGCACGTCCGCGCCGGCATCGCCCACGCGCCAGACCCACGGCGTGGACTCGAGTTCGACGTACACCCGCTGCGGCCCGTTCTGGAAGAACCACTGCCCCGCCTCGTCGTGCTCGTAGTTGCGGTGGATGAAGTCGATGAGTTTCTCGTGCCGCAGCAACGAGCCCTTGGCCTGCGCGAAGGGGCCGGCGGCCTGCGTGCGGTCGTCGCGCATGTACCAGTTGCCGCGCGCATCCAGGCCGAGCCAGCCGTAGCAATGGGGCACGTTGGGCCACTTGGCCAGTGCCTGCTTGACGATGTCGTCCATGGGCGGATTGTGCTCCTGGTGGGCGCTGCAATCTATGCGTGCTGCGCCAGCCAGCCGCCCACTTCGCGCGGCAGGCTGAACACGTCGCCCGGGGGCGGGCCGCCGGCGAAACCGACGTGTCCCCCGTGCGCGGGCTGCCACAGCGTGACGTGGCGGCCCACGTCCTGCTGGCGCGGCAGGCTGGCGGCCGGCACGAAGGGGTCGTTGCGCGCATTGACCACCAGGGTCGGGATGCGGATGGCCCCCAGGTGCGGCTTGGCCGAGCCGCGCGACCAGTAGTCGTCGGTATCGCGAAAGCCGTGCAGCGGGGCGGTGAAGATGTTGTCGAATGCGTAGAGGTCGCTGGCCTGCAGCAGCGCCTCGCGATTGAACAGCCCCGGGTGCTGCACCAGCTTGGCCAGCGCCTTGGGCTTCATCGTGTTCAGGAACATGCGGGTGTAGACCAGCCTGTTGAAGCCGCGCCCGATGGCCGCACCGCCCGCGGCCAGGTCGACCGGCGCGCAGACCGAGGCCACTGCGCTGGCAATGCGGCCGGCTTCGCCGCCCATCTCCTCGGCCCATCGCAAGAGGGCATTGCCGCCCAGCGACACGCCCACCACCAGCATCGGCCCGCCGCCGAGCGCGTCGTGGTGTGCGCGCAGCCTGGAAAGGATCCAGCCGATTTCCTCGTAGTCGCCCGAGTGGTAGGCGCGCGGCGCGAGGTTGATCTCGCCGCTGCAGCCGCGAAAGTGCGGCACGGCGTAGGCCATGCCTTGCCGGTCGGCAAAATCGGCGAAGGATTGGGCGTAGTGGCTGCGCGACGAGCCTTCGAGCCCATGGAACAGCACCAGCAAGGGCCGGGCGGTGCCGGCCTTGGCGTTCTCGAGGAAGTCGACGTCGATGAAGTCGCCGTCGGGCGCGTTCCAGCGCTCGCGCCGGAACGAGGGCCGGGCTCCCCGCACGCTGCGCGCGACGATGGCCGACCAGATGGTCTGCAGGTTGCCGCCGGGCAACCAGAAAGGCGCGACGTACTCCATCGGCTCAGTGTAGGAGTTGCGGCGCGTCGTGGGTGTCGGACGGCTCCTGCACCGTGCCGGGGCTGGCATGGTGCGCCACCATGCGCCAGCCCTGCGCGGTCTTGTGATAGACGTTGGTGGCCAGCACGAAGGCCAGGCGGGGCCCTTCGGTGGTGAGGACCTCGATGCGCTCGAGCACGTTGTGCACCGAGCTGCCCAGCGACTCGACCTTGCGCACGCGCGCCGGCGTGGCGTGGATGGAGCCGTTGCCGAACATCTGCTCGAAGGCGGAGCGGATGGCCTCGGTGCCCACCAGGCGCGGGCCGCCTGGGTGCACGCAGAACACCTCGTCATCGTCGGCCCAGCAGGCCATGAGCGATTCCAGGTCGCCGCGCTGCAAGGCTTCGTAGAAGGAGGCTTCCACGTCGTCGGCGGTGCCGCCGAAATGGCTGGTGTGTCGGGTCTTGGCCATGGGGGTCGATTCTGCCTTGCGGGGCGCCGCCTCAGGGCGCACCTTGCAGCCACGCGCGCACGGTGGCCTCGGTCGCCTCGGCGTTGCCCTGCGCGGCCCGCCACACCAATTCGGGCGCTGCCACGTGGGTGCCGGGCGGCGCGTGGCGCAGCGCCGCATCGACGAATTGCGCCACCACGGCGGCACGCACCGGCTGCTCGCTGGCCGGAACCATGAAGCGCGCGATGGACAGCATCCACTCGGCCACCCGCTGCGGCAGGCTGCCACGCACGCCCTGGGCGGGCTTTTGCGCCGAGCGCACCAGTATCAGCCGCTCGAAGCCCAGCGCGGCAACCGCCTGCTCGTCCATGCCGGCCAGGCCCCGCTTGAGCGCCTCGGGCAGCCGCCCCTGGGCATGCGGCTGCACCACGGCCAGGGTGCGCACGCCGCAGTCGTGCAGCCACGCGGCGATTTGCGGCAGTTGCTGCGGCCTGGGTGCCCACAGGGCGCGCTCGCGGTCGTGATACAGGCGCGGCGGATCGAAGCTCACCAGGGCCACGTCGGCCTGCACGCGGGGCCACGAACGCGGGTCTGCATCGTCGGGCGGCATCAGCACCGACTGCACGCCGCGCAGGCCGTCCTGCATGGGCTCGCGCGCCAGCACCCGCGCCTGGGCATAGCGATGGCTGCCCGCCAGGCGGCGCAGCAGCTCGTTGCCCAGCACGCCGGTCGCGCCGGCGATGAGCAAGGTGGTCTCGGGCCTCGCCCCGTTCGCCGGCACCCGCACCGGCGGACGCTGGGCCGCCTGCAGCACCTGGATGGGGTCTATTGCCATGGCGTCGATGCTACCTGTGCTAACTTTGCGCCCTTCTCAGCAAGGGGTGAACAAGATGACGATGATCAAGCGTTGGCTCGTGATGATTGCGGTGCTGGTGTCCCTGACGGGCTGCGGCTACAACGACTTCCAGCGGCTGGACGAAGCCACCAAGTCGGCCTGGAGCGAAGTGCTCAACCAGTACCAGCGGCGCGCCGACCTCGTGCCCAACATCGTCGCTACCGTGAAGGGCCAGGCCAACTTCGAGCAGGAGACGCTCACCAAGGTGGTCGAGGCGCGAGCCAAGGCCACCAGCATCCAGGTCACGCCCGAGACGCTGAACAACCCTGAGGCCTTCAACAAGTTCCAGCAGGCGCAGGGCGAGCTGTCGGGCGCGCTGTCGCGCCTGATGGTGGTGGCCGAGCGCTATCCCGAGCTGCAGGCCAACCAGGGCTTCCGCGACCTGCGCGTGACGCTCGAAGGCACCGAAAACCGCATCACCGTGGCGCGCAACCGCTACATCCAGACGGTGCAGGAGTACAACGTGCTGGCCCGCAGCTTTCCGACCAACCTGACGGCCATGGTCTTCAGCTACTCGGCCAAGCCCAACTTCAGCGTGCAGAACGAGGCACAGATCTCCACGCCGCCCACGGTCGACTTCGGCGCGCCGAAGAAGTAGACGCACAGGTTCATGGCGCTGGCACGCATCAGGCGCGTCGCTCACTCGCTCCCGGCCGTCGTGCTGATGGCCGTGGTGCTGCTGCTTGCGGCCTGGTCCGGCTCCGCGCCGGCGCAGGGACTGCTGCCCGTGCCCGCGCTGACGGCGCGCGTCGTCGACCAGACCGGCACGCTCGATCCCGGCCAGCGCCAGGCGCTGGAAGCCAAGCTCGCCGCCATCGAGACCGAGAAGGGCTCGCAGGTGGTGCTGCTGATGGTGCCCACCACGCAGCCCGAAGACATTGCCGGCTACGCCAACCGCGTGGCCAACGAATGGAAGATCGGCCGCAAGGCGGTGGGCGATGGCGTGCTGGTGATCGTGGCCAAGGACGACCGGCGCATGCGCATCGAGGTGGCCAAGACCCTGGAAGGCGCCATTCCGGACATCATGGCCGCGCGAATCATCGACAACGCGATGAAGCCGCGCTTCAAGCAGAACGACTTTGCGGGCGGCCTCGATGCGGCAGTCGACCAGCTCGGCGCACTGATCCGCGGCGAGGCGCTGCCGCCGGTGCAGCAGCACCGCAGCGGCACGTTCGAGAACGGCGGCGGCGACTTCGACTGGGGCACGCTGGGCATCTTCCTGTTCTTCGGCGTGCTGGTGCTGGGACGCGTGCTGCGCGGCGTGTTCGGCAACAAGCTGGGGGCGCTGGCCACCGGCGCGGCCACCGGGGGCATCGCGTTCTTCGTCACCGCGACGATGTGGGTGGCCATCGCGGCGGGCGTCGTGGCCTTGGTGTTCACGCTCATCTCCGGCGCCTTCGTCGGCATTCCCACGCTGGGGCGCGGCGCGCGCGGCGGCGGCTGGGGAGGATTCCCCGGTGGTGGCGGCGGTGGCTGGGGCGGCGGTCGTGGCGGCGGCGGATTCGGTGGTGGTGGCGGCTTCAGCTCCGGCGGTGGCGGCGACTTCGGTGGCGGCGGCGCCTCGGGCGACTGGTAGGCACAGGCAAGGCATGGCCATGACGATCAAGAAGCGCTCGTTCTTCGGCAAGCTCGCACGCATCTGGCGCCACCGCTGGATGGACCGCGCCGAAGTCCATCGCGCGCTGCCCCCTGCACTGCTCGAACGCCTGACGGGGCGCGTGGCGGCCAGCGAGCGCCGCCACAGCGGCGAGATCCGCATCTGCGTCGAAGCCGGCCTGCCCAACTCCTACATCTGGCGCAATGCCACGGCGCGCGAGCGGGCGGTGGCCATGTTCGGCAAGCTGCGCGTGTGGGACACCGAGCACAACAACGGCGTGCTCATCTACCTGCTGCTGGTGGAGCATGCCATCGAGATCGTGGCCGACCGCGGCATTGCCCGCCGCGTAAGCGAGCAGGAATGGCGCGCCATGACCCACCGCATGAGCCAGGCCTTTCGCGAAGACCGCTTCGAGGACGGCTTGAGCCAGGCGCTGGCCGAGGTGTCGGCGCTGCTGGTGGAGCACTTTCCGCTGGCGCCGGGCGAGCAGGACAGCAACGAGCTGCCGGATGCGCCGGTGGTCATCTAGGGCAACGCCCAGACGGCATCCCCGCCTACGGCGTAGAAACGCCGACCGGCCCCTCGCTCCACGAACCACCCTCCGGTGAATTCGCCGAAGGCCGGCAGCACGGCCTGCGCGCCCTCCTGGACAAAGCAAGGCAGGCGCATGCTGTCGCGACCGCTGCCATGCAGGCCGCACACCGGATGAAGATGCCCCGCCAGTACGAAGTGCGTCGCGTGCTGCTGCGGATGGTGGCAGCAGGCAAAGGGACCGATGAGCCAGGGCTCGGTGACGATGTCGATGCGAAGTGCGGGCGGCGGATCGCCCGCGCGGCTGTCGTGGTTGCCGCGCACCAGTGTGCAGGCCAGGCCGGCGTGGCGTGCGCGCCAATCGTCCAGGGCAGAAAGCAGCGAGGGCGTGCGCGCCTGCGCTGCGTGCAGGAAATCGCCCAGCAGCACCAGGTGCCGCACGGCATGCGCCGCCAGCAAGGCGTCCAGGCGCGCCAGGTTCTGCGCGGTGGTGCCGCCGGGCACCGGCTGGCCCAGCGCGCGGAAGGTGGCAGCCTTGCCCAGGTGCAGGTCAGCAACGAGGAGGACGCCGGCCGCGGGCCAAGAGATGGCGCGCCCGGGCAGCAGCAAGAGCTGCTCGCCCGCCCATTGCACTGCGCACGCACCTTCCGACATGCGCCTAGTTTGCACCCTGCGCGCCGAACACCAGGGCCTTGCGGATCGCACTCACGTCCCCGGCCTCCATGCCTGCGCCCGCCGCCTTCTCCAGTTGCGCCACCATTCGCGCGATGCGGTCGCCCAGCTTCTCGTTGGTGAGCTTTTCGCGAAAAAGCTCGACCATGAGCGGGAAGGAAAAAGGCGTGGGCCGCTCGATCCGGCACATCACCAGTTGCTGGCCGTTCATCCGCGCCAGGCAGGCCTGCAGGCGGCCGATGTCCAGCTCCTGCGCCAGCAGCTCCTGCTCGGCCTGGGCCAGCAGGCGATTGCCGGGGTCGTACTTCCTGAACACTTCGTAGAACAGCGAGCTGGAGGCTTGCAGCTGCCGGTTGCTGCGCTTCTCGCCGGGGTAGCCCTGGAAGATGAGGCCCGACACCCGCGCGATCTCCCGAAAGCGCCGGCGCGCCAGCTCGCTGGCGTTGAGGCTGGCCAGCACTTCGTGCAGCAGGTCGTCCGCACCCGACTCCCCCTGCAGCGCGCGCGGCAGCAGCGTGCCCCAGTCCACCTCCACCGCACTCAGCAGTTCGAAGCCGTAGTCGTTGAAGGCGATGGAGAAGGTGCGCGGCTCGTGTTGCGCAATACGCCAGGCCAGGAGGCTGGCCAGGCCCAGATGCACCGGCCGCCCGGCGAACGGATAGACGAACAAGTGCCAACCTTCGCGCGTAGTCAGGCTCTCGGCCAGCAGAT
>JAFECZ010000129.1 GCA_018241905.1 Pseudomonadota bacterium | reverse complement strand
GCACGGAGGTTGCCCGATGAGCGCAGTCATTCCGGTCTCCGCGACCGTTCCGCGCGTGGCGCATGGCGGGCCGCCGCCGCGCGAGCCGCGGGCGCGGGCCGCCAGCATCGGCCTGTGGGTGTTCATGGGCGTGGCGACTTCGCTGTTCCTGCTCTTCGGCTGGGCTTACGTGATGCGGATGAGCGAGGGCGACGCCGTGGCCCTGGCGCTGCCGCAGCAGTTGCTGCTGAGCACCGCGCTGCTGCTGGCCGGCAGCGTGTCGCTGGAGCTGGCGCACGGCGTGGCGCGCGAATGCGACCTGGTGCCCACTGCGTCGAACATCGGGCGCGCGCAGCGGCTGCTGCTGGCCGGCGGCCTGTGCGCCGTGGCCTTCCTGGCATCGCAGCTGTGGGCCTGGCACGCCCTGCTCTCGGCGCGGGTGATGCCGACCTCGCACCCGGCGGGCAGCTTCTTCTACGTGCTGACGGCCATGCACGGCCTGCATCTGGCCGGCGGCCTGATCGGCTGGGTGTGGACGGCATTTCTTGCGTGGCGCCAACCGTCGGTGGCCGCGTGGCGCATCGGCCTGGTGGCGCGCTACTGGCACTTCATGCTGGTGGTGTGGCTGGGCCTGTATGCCTTGCTGCACTGGATGACGCCCGAAGCGGCGCGTTTCATCTGCGGCGTGGGTTGATCGAGCAAGAACAAGAACACAGGAGTTCGCCATGAGCGCCGTCATCGTCCCTGCTTCGTCCACCGTGCAACAGACCGGCGCTGCCGTGGGCGGCCTGCGCGGCCTGGTTGCCGACTGGTCGGGCGACCGCCAGACCTTCAAGGTCTCGTGGGGCAAGGCGATGATGTGGATATTCCTCGTGTCCGACACCTTCATCTTCAGCTGCTTCCTCACCGGCTACATGACGGTACGGGTGTCGACCACGGTGGGCTGGCCCAACCCCAGCGAGGTGTTCGCGCTGAACGTGGGCGGGGTCGAGGTGCCGATGCTGCTTATCGCTATCATGACCTTCGTGCTCATCAGCAGCAGCGGCACCATGGCCATGGCGGTCAACTTCGCGTACCGGCGCGACCGCATCAACGCCGCCACGCTGATGATCGTCACGGCCACGCTGGGCGAGATGTTCGTGGGCATGCAGGCCTTCGAGTGGTCCAAGCTCATCCTGGGCGAAGGCGTGCGGCCCTGGGGCAACCCGATGGGCGCGTCGCAGTTCGGCTCGGCCTTCTTCATGATCACCGGCTTTCACGGGCTGCACGTGACCTGCGGGGTGATCTACCTCTTCGTGACCGCGTATCGCCTGCTGCACGGGCACTACGAGAAGTCGGGCAACTACCAGATCGTGGAGATCGCGGGCCTGTACTGGCACTTCGTCGACCTGGTGTGGGTGTTCATCTTTGCGCTGTTCTACCTCTGGTGATTTGACCTGACTCGACTCGAAAGGCATGGCCATGCAGACCACCGAACAACCATCGCCGCCGGCAGCCAAGGACAGCGGGCACCAGGAGCACCCGATCAAGCTCTACCTGCTGGTGTGGGGGCTGCTGTTCGTGCTGAGCACCTGCTCGTACCTGGTGGACTACTTCCAGTTCCACGGGCTGCTGCGCTGGTTCCTGATCGTGGCCTTCATGCTGCTCAAGGCCGGGCTGATCGTGGCCGTGTTCATGCACATGGCGTGGGAGCGGCTGGCGCTGGTGTATGCGATCTTGCTGCCGCCGCTGGCGCTGCTGGTGCTGGTGGGGTTGATGGCGCTGGAGGGTGGGCATACCTTCCTCACCCGCACGCTGTTCTTCCATTGACGGTTACTTGACGCCCGCCCCGCGCAGCAAAAACTCCGTCACCTGCGCGATCAGGTATTCGCGCTCCTTCGGATCATCCAGCGAAGCGCCTTCGCGAAAGAAATTCACCTGCGCCGCATGGTCCGCATAGAACTGCGTGACGGCCCACAGGTGAAAGAGAAACAACAGCGGATCGACCGGCCCCATCTGCCCCTGGTTCATCCAGTTGCGGATGACGGCTGCGGCCTGGTCGGTGCGGCGCTTGCTCTGCAGCGCCATCATGGGCTTGAGCACCGGCGCGCCGCGCATCATCTCGGCGGCGAAGATGCGCGAGCGCAGGGGCTGCTCGAACGAGAACAGCATCTTGCGCCGGATCAGGTCCGACAGCACGCGGCGCGCGCCGAAGGCCTCGTCGGAAAAGCCGAACACGCCGATCCAGTCGTCGATGATGTCCTGCAGCACCTGGGCGTACAGCGCGTCCTTGCTCTCGATGTAGTAGTGCAGCTGCGCCTTCGACAAGCCCGCCTTGTCGGCAATGGCCTGCGTGGTGGCGCCCTGCGGGCCGTCGGCGGCGAACACCTCGATGGCGGCCTGGTAGATCACCGCCAGCACCTGCGTGTACTTGCGCGAACGCCCGCGCGTGGGCGAGGCGGGGGCCTCGGCCTCGTCGCCGGGAACGTCGGTGGTGGTGGTGGTGGTCGTGCCGGTCGTCATGGAAGAGAAGATGGTGCCAGAGCCGCAGGCACCGTCAGAGATGGATCACCAGCTCCTGCTCGCGCGCCCGCGAGCAGCACAGCGCCACCTTGTGCTGGCGCTCGGCGCTGGTCAGGCAGAAGTCGCGGTGCTGCGCACCCTCGCCCTCGGCCGCTACCACGCAGGTGCCGCACAGGCCCTGCTCGCAAGACACGGGAATGTCGATGCCGAAGTCGTGCAGTGCATCCAAGGCGGTCTGGTCGGCCGCCACCGGCACCGAAAAGCCGCGCTGCGTCAGGCGCAGGCTGAAGGCCTTGCCCGCGGGCACGCTGCTGTCGTTCGGCGCAGCGAAGTACTCGGCATGCACCGCGTCTTCGGGCCAGTGGGCCGCGGCCTTGCGCACCGCGTTCATGAAGCCGGCCGGGCCGCACATGTACAGGTGCGTGCCGTCCGCGTGCTCGCGCAGCAGGGCCTGCAGGTCGATCTTCTGGGCGCCGTCGTCCAGGTGCAGGCGCACATGCGGCGCGAGTTCCGGCGCTGCCAGCGCATCGGCAAAGGCCAGGTGCTCGCGGCTGCGGGCGAACACGCACAGCTCGAAGTCGGCGCCCTGGCGCGCCAGGTGCTGCGCCATGGCCAGCAGCGGCGT
The DNA here is from genome assembly GCA_018241905.1 of Pseudomonadota bacterium. Classification (GTDB taxonomy): domain Bacteria; phylum Pseudomonadota; class Gammaproteobacteria; order Burkholderiales; family Burkholderiaceae_C; genus Variovorax. Next base: position 8,520 of record JAFECZ010000129.1, on the reverse strand, counting down.
CATTCCGATGCCGCCGGCCAGCAGCAAATGGCGCCGTGCACCGGCCTGTACCGGGAAGGTGTTGCGCGGCGCGCTGATGGGCAGCAGGTCGCCTTCGCGCACCCGCTCGTGCATGCTGGCCGAGCCGCCGCGGCTGGCGACTTCGCGCTTCACGCCGATGAGGTAGCTGCCGTCGCTGCCCTGCACGCCGGGCGCGCGCGCGAGCGAGTACTGGTCGATGTGCGCGCCCGCCTCGAAGCCGGGCAGCTCACGGCCCCAGGGGTGCGCCAGCTCGAAGGAGAGGATCTCGGGCGTCTCGCGCCGGATGCGCGCGACACGCACGGTCAGGGTGCGCTCCACCATCGCCTGTGCCTCGCTCAGTCCTTGGCCAGCGACTTGCGCAGGTCCACGCCGGCGCCCTTGTTCACGAACTGCAGCGTGTAGGCCTGGCGGTAGTCGAAGTCGGTGGGCTTGTACAGGCCCGCTTCCACGCTCTTGTCGTAGAAGTCCTTCATGCGCGCGTCGCTCATGGCGCCGATGCCCTGGGTCTTGGCGTCGCCCACGTCGATGTGCGCGCGCAGGATCGGGATGGACTTCTGGATGTACTCGTCGCTGATGTCGGGGTTGATCTTCTTGATCATGTCGTCGGCCGCCTTGCGGTCGCCGTACAGGTAGTTCACCCAGCCGATGTTGGTGGCCTCGACAAAGCGGCGCACCACGTCGGGCTTGGTCTTGACCAGGTCCTGGCGCGTCTCGATGACCATGCCGTAGGTGGACCAGCCGGCATCGGCCAGGCTCAGCACCACGGGCTTGAAGCCGGCCTGCTTCTCCACGGCCAGCGGCTCGGAGGTGGCATAGGCCTGCTGCACCGACTGCTTGTCGGCCAGGAACTGCGACAGGCTGTAGTTGTAGGGGCGCACCTGCTCGTCGCGCACGCCGTAGGCCTTCTTCATCCACTGCCAGTAGCTGATCTGGCCGTCCTTGGCCAGCAGCACCGTCTTGGCCTTGGCGATGTCGGCGAACTTGTCGATGCCCTGGCCCGGGTGGGCGATGATGGCCTGCGGGTCGCGCTGGAAGTAGGCCGCGACCACCACCGTGGGCACCTTCTGCTTGATGTTGTCGAAGGCCATCAGCATGTTGCCGGTCATCAGGAAGTCGACCTTGCCGGCCGGCAGCATGGGCCGGTTGTTGACCTGCGGGCCACCCTGCTGGATGTCCACCTCCAGCCCGTACTTCTTGTAGGTGCCGTCGGCCAGCGCCTGGTAGAAGCCGCCATGGCCCGGCTGCGCGCGCCAGTTGGTGGCCATCACCACCTTGTCCTGGGCGATGGCGGCAAAGGCGGTGCCGGCCAGCAGCGCGGCGAGCAGGCCGCGGGCGGCGAAGGAGCTAGCGGAGAGTTTCATGGTGGGGTCCTTGGGTGGAGGGAAAGGTGGGAGGGAAGGTAAGGATGGAAAGAGGCCGCCGCCGGGCCGCCCAAGGCGAGCCGCGCCTCCCCCTCGGGGGGGAGTTAGACGCAGCGAAGCGAAGTGAAAAGCCGGGGGGGCTCATGTTTCTCTTGCCATCTCTGGCGTCCAGCCTCGGGTCTTGCCGGGGTTCATCAGGCCCATCGGGTCGCTTCGTTTCTTGAACTGGATCTGCGCGTCGTCGATGGTCTTCATGCCGCCGTCCTCGATGGTGAACACGTGCGGGTTGAAGACCTGGCAGCCGCCTTGCGACTCGATCTCGCGGATCACCTCGTACTGGTGGGCCTCGCCCTTCCAGCGCACGAGCAGGATGCCGAAGGTGCCGGCCGCACCGCCCGCGCGGGCGAAGTCCTGATGCTGCAGCACGTCGCTCCCGAAGATGGCCAGGTGGCGCTCGACCACGGCCGGGTCGAAGGGCTGCGCGTAGGCGATCTGCAGGTAGGTCCAGCTACGGTCCAGCTTGAGGGCCTGCAGCGTGGTGTGGTTGAAGGCGCATTCGTAGGCCGGTGGCAGGCCCTGGGCCAGCAGTTCTTCCTCGGTGCCGGCCACGGAGATGGTGCCGCCGTGTTGCGCCGCCAGTGCGCGAAAGGCGTCCATCGAGGCAGGCGACACCATCGCGAAGGCGGCATGCCGGTCGGCCGGGAAGTGCTCGCCCATGGCGGTGTAGTAGGGCGAGAAGCGCTTTTCGACCGTGGTGAAGAGGAACAGGTCCAGCGCGGGCGAAGCCGCCGCAATGCCGAAGTCCAGTGCCTGTCGATATTCGGGAAACAGCACCGTGCAGTGCACCCAATCGACGGCGGGCGACAGCGCCACTTCCACGTCGAGGATCACGCCGTTGGTGCCGAAGGCATGCTGCACCTGCTGGATCTCGTCGCCGTGCAGCTCGATGATGCGCGGCTCGCGCTCCACCGTCATGACGCGCATGTGCAGCAGGTTGCCGGTGTCGCGCAGGATGCCGTGGCGAAACGACCCGATGCCGCCGAAGCCGCCCGCGATGAAGCCCCCGATGGTGGCCACATGCCAGGTGGAGGGCCACATGCGCAGCGCCTGCCCCGTCTCGCGGGCCGTGAGGTCGATGTCGTGCATGCGCGCGCCGGCCTGCACGCGGATGCGCCCTTCGCTCAGGTCCAGCACGCGGCTCATGGCCGTCACGTCCATCACCAGCCCGCCTTCGAGCGGCACGCACTGGCCGTAGTTGCCGGTGCCGCCGCCGCGCACGGTGAGCGGCAGCTTCCACTTGGCGGCGGTGGCGGCCACCTGCCGCACATCGTCCTCGGTGGAGACCTTCACCACCAGCTCGGCAATGCAGCTGTCCAGCTGCGCCGTGAGGATGGGGCTGTACCAGTAGAAGTCGCGCGAGAGCTGCTTGCGCTGGCCGCGCGACTCGATGATGTTCAGGCCGGCCAGGTCGCGGCGCACCTCGCCCCAGTCGGTGGCATGGCTCGCGGCCGGCGTGATTGGCAGCGCGCTCATCAACGCTCCTTCTTCATTTCGCTCTCGTGCCAGTGGCCCAGCACCGCGCGGGACAAGCCGGCGAACACGAGGAAGATCACGATGCCCAGCAAGGACACCAGGAACAGCGCCGCGAACATCATCGGGATCTCGGTGCGGAAGCTCGACTCGAGAATGCGCGATGCAAGCCCCGTCTCGCGGCCCGCCGTGCCCGCGGTGAACTCCGCCACCACCGCGCCGATCAGGCTCAGGCCGCCGGCGATCTTCAGGCCCGCCATGAAGTAGGGCAGGGCGCTGGGCACCAGCAGGTAGCGGAAGGTCTGCCAGGGCGAGGCCTTGTAGAGCGTGAACAGGTCGCGCAGGTTGCTGTCGGCGCTTTTCAGGCCGATGACCGTGTTCGACAAAATGGGGAAGAAGGCCACGATCCAGGCGCACAGCAGCAGCGCCGCCGTGGTGCTCGACACGTAGATCAGGATCAGCGGCGCAATGGCGATGATCGGCGTCACCTGAAGGATCACCGCGATCGGGAAGAGCCCGATCTCCACCCACTTGAACAGCGCAAAGGCCACGGCCAGCAGCACGCCGCCCACGATGGCCGCGAACAGCGCCAGCAAGGTGAGCTTGACGGTGAACCACAGCGCGCCCGAGAGCGTGTCCCAGTTCTCGATGAGCGTGGTGAAGATGAGCGAAGGCGCCGGCAGGATGTAGTGCGGAATCTGGTTGATGCGAACCACCGCTTCCCATAAGAGCAGCAGGCCCAGGACGACGGCGGCCGGCACGGCCGCGCGCAGCATCGCGTCGCGCCGGTAGAGGGCGTCCTCGCGTGCCTTCAGCTCCTCGGTGGTGGGGGCGCGGTGTTGGTCGGCTTCGGGCATGGCGGCGCTGGCAGATGCGGCTTCAGTGATCGACGTCATGGAGGGCTCCGTGCAGGGCTTGCGACACTTCCTGGCAGTGCGCGTTGTAGCGGGTGGAGGTGCGGAAGGCCTCGCCGCGCGGATAGGGCTCGTCGATGCGGATCTCGTCGATCACGCGGCCCGGGCGCGCGGCCATCACCACGATGCGGTTGGATAGATACACCGACTCGTACACGCTGTGCGTGACGAAGATCACCGAGAAGCGGTGCTCGCGCCAGATGGCCAGGAGGTCGTTGTTGAGCTTGATGCGCGTCATCTCGTCGAGCGCGGCAAAGGGCTCGTCCATGAGCAAGAGGCGCGGGCGCGTGACCAGCGCGCGGGCAATCGACACCCGCATCTTCATGCCGCCCGACAGCTCGCGCGGGTACACGTCGGCAAAGCGCGACAGGCCCACCATCTCCAGCGCCTGCTTGACCACCGGCTCGGCGGCGTCGCGGCGCACGCCGGTGAGCTTGAGCGGCAGCCACACGTTGTCGAACACCTTGGCCCAGGGCATGAGCGTGGGCTCCTGGAACACGAAGCCCAGGTCGCGGTCGCTCTTGCCGGCGGCGCCCTGGCTGGCGGACGACCACTGCATCTCGCCCGAGCTGATGCGCGTGAGCCCGGCGATCAGGCGCAGCGCGGTGCTCTTGCCGCAGCCCGAGGGGCCCAGGAAGCTGATGAAGTCATGTTCGCCTACGTTCAGCGACATGCCCTGCAGCGCCAGCGTACCGTTGGCAAAGCGCTTGCTGACGTTGCGCAGGCTGACCAGCGGCGCGGAGGAGTCGGTGCTCATCGGGTGGCTCCTTCTGCGCCTCTAGCGCCAGGCCGGCTCGTTGGCCAGGCGTTCCATCGGAAAGCGGTCCACTTCCTGCAGCAATTCGACAAAGCGCTGGCCCACGTGGTCGAGCACGGCCTTGCCCTTGTCGGCGCGTGCGCGGGTGGCGTCGCCTGCGGCGCCCATCGGGTTCATGTCCTGGATCTGCCAGCCCAGCTTGCCGCTGGGGCTGATCGACAGGAACTTGTTCTCTGCCGCCATGTCTTCCGTCATGGAGCGGAAGTTGCGGAACTGGTCGGGCCGCACGTAGTCGGGCGTGAGGTGCAGCATTACCGAGCTTTCCAGGTCGCCGGCATGCACGCCGTGCTTGCCTTCGTGCGCGGTAAAGAGGCCCTCGGGCAGGCCCAGCGTGTACCAGTTGGCGGCCACGACCATCATGCCGTGCGCCTCGCGCAGGTCGCGCGCCACGATGTCCATCACGCTCATCTGGCCGCCGTGGCTGTTGTAGAGCACCAGCTTCTTCACGCCGGCGCGCGCCACGCAGTCGCCGATGTCCTTCCACATCGCAATGAGCGTGTTGGCCGACACCGTGAGCGTGCCCGGGTAGCGCGAATGCTCGTTGCTCTTGCCGTAAGGCACGGTGGGCAGGAACAGCACCGGCAGGTCGTCCGGAATGTGCGGCAGGCTGGCCGCCACCATGCCGTCGATGGTGGCGGTGTCGGTGGACATGGGCAGGTGCGGGCCGTGCTGTTCGGTGGCGCCCACCGGCAGCACCGCGATGAGGCGGGAGCGGTCGAGGCGGGAGAACTCTTCGCTGGTCAGGTCGGACCAGAAACGGCTGCGGAGGCGGGGCGGATTCATCAGGCAGGCCTTTCGCGGGGTGGGGCGACGAGCCTAAATTATCCATGTGGTCAAAAAAGAGGTCTTGGTATTTACCCCCGGGCCGCCGTCAGGATTGAAAGCGCGTGTGTACCGGCGCGGTAGCGCCGGTCAAGTTTGATCGGGTGGTAAGGGTTGGCGGCCGCGCCTAGCGCTGCACGATGTAGCGGTTCACCGCTGGCCCGCCGTCGCCCACGTGGAAGGCCAGGCGCCGCTCGCGCAGGGTGATGTCGGCCGCGGTGGCCCGGCCGAAGCGCCGCAGGTGTTCCGTCCAGGACTCGTCCACGATCTGCTCCACGTAGCGGCTGGGCTCGCCCACGTGGTGCAGCAGCGCCCATTCGATGGCGCCCTGGCTCAGGCGCACGCGGCGGGTTTCTTCCATCACCTTCCTGAAGGCGTCCGAGCGCGCCGGGTCGATGTGGTATTCGATGGTGACCAGCACGCGGCCTTCCTCGCCCGGCTTGATGGCCGGCGGGTTGGCGGCCCAGCCTTCGTGCGCCGGGCTTACATCGTCCTCGTCCTGCGGGTCGTTCACCAGGCGCAGGGCCAGCAGCATCATCAGCACGCCGCTGACCGAGGCCGCCAGCAGGGCGGTGCGCATGCTGGAGATGGTGGCCACCTGGCCCCACAGCGCGGCGCCGAAGGCGCTCGCGCCCATGATGGCCATCTGGTAGGTGGCCATGCCGCGCGCGCGCACCCAATTGGGTAGCGACAGCTGCGCCGACACCGACAGCGAGTTGGCCGTGGTGATCCATGCCATGCCGCCCATGAACATGGCCGGCACCGCCACCCAGGCGTTGGGCGCCACCGACATCACCGCCGTGGCCGCCGCCTGCACGCAGGCGCCCCGCAGCACCAGCGCATCGCGCCCCATGGCCTGGCGCAGGCGCGGCAGCAGCAGCACCGCCACGATGGCGCCCGAGCCCATGGCCGCCAGCAGCAGCGTGAAGGTGCCGGCATCGCCGCCCTCGAGGCCCCGCGCCAGCAGCGGCAGCAGGGCCAGCAGCGCGGTGGAATGCAGGAAGAAGATCGCCACGCGAAGCAGCACTGCCCGCATCCGCTGCGACTGCCACACGAACTGCACGCCCACCCGCATGGCACTGACGAGCCGTTCGCGCCCCAGCGGATTGGGCGTGTGCTCGCGCCGCCAGCGCACCACCACGAAGCCCGAGACCACCGACAGCACCGCGTTGAGCGCAAACACCCACACGCTGCCCGCCCCGGCGATGAGCACGCCGGCCAGGAGCGGCCCGACGATGCGCGAGGCGTTCATGGCGATGCCGTTCAGGCCCAGCGCCGAGGGCAGGTGCGTGCGCGGCACCAGCTCGGGCACGATGGCCGAGAACACCGGCCAGCGCATCGCCAGGCCGATGCCGTTGGCAAAGGTCAGGGCCAGCAGCAGCGGCGCGGTGATCATGTCCAGCGCAATGGCGCCGCACAGCACCACCGCGGTGCCGGCCAACCAGAACTGCGTGGCCATCAGCCAGCGCCGCCGGTCCAGGATGTCGGCCAGCGCACCGCTGGGCAGCCCCAGCAGGAACACCGGCAGCGTGGAAGCCGACTGCACCAGCGCCACCCAGATGGGCGAGTTGTTCAGCGTGGTCATCATCCACGCGGCTGCCACGTCGTTCATCCACATGCACACGTTGGCGATCAGCCAGGTGCTCCAGAGCATGCGGAAGACGGGGATGCTCAGGGGTTCGAGGGCGCCGACGCGCGCTGGCGGCGCGAGGGTGGGGGATTCTTCAGTGGAGATGGGCGGCATCGGGCTCGATTGTGGCTCGGCTCGTGCGCCTCGTTGCTTTGCGGATCGGCGCTGCTTGTCTTGCCCGACAATGCCATGAAAGAAGGTGAGGGATGAATATTGTCACGATGACGGACCAGGCATGGATCGATTCCATGCTGCATTGGGTCCTGGCGAGCGCAGAAACTGTCGGGTTGGAAACCAAGCGCGTTTCCGGAAAGATGGTGAGCAAGGCCATCGAAACGGTATGTGCTTTTGCGAACACGCAAGGTGGTTGACTCGTGCTGGGCGTGGAAGATGCGGCCAAGGCCCGTGGGCAGCAGCGGCTCTACGGGACTGCAGAGAACCCGGAAGCAGTGGACGAGCTGATGCGCAAGCTCGTCACGCATTTGCTGCCTGCAGTCGAAGGCCTGCAGCCATACCGCGTGCCGTGCCTGTTGCGCGACGGTACCGAGGGTGTGTTGATTGCCTTGTACGTTCCAGCCAGCGACAAGGTGCATTCAGTTCTCGACGGCGGCACATGGGTGCGCGGCGAGGCCAGCAACCGCGAGATGGCTGCGGCGGAAGTCACCGACCTTTCTTACCGGAGGGGGGTACGCAGTGCCGAGTCCGAGCCGGTGGACATCGATTTCGAGCTCTTGGATACAGATACCTGGCGGCTCTATCTGCGAGGCCGCAACCTGGCACCCACCGGTATCGAGGACCAGCTCTATCGAGCCGGCTTGGCAAGAAAGGTTGGCGGCGAGTTGCGCCCCTTGAGGGCTGCCGTTCTCCTGTTTGCAGACCAGCCGGGCGCCTTGCTTGCCTCATTGGGTACTCGAGCGGATGTGCGCGTGTTTCACTACCAGGGCAATGCAGTGATCGCGGGCGAGGTCCCCAACCTCAGGAAAGCGCCCAAGACGTTGTCAGGACCGCTTTATCACTTGATCGCCCAAACGCACGCTTACCTGCTTGACGAACTCGGTGGCGGATTGACGTTGGTGGCGTCGGGATTCCGTACGGTGCATCGGTATCCAGAGCGGGTTATCAAGGAGGCAGTGACCAACGCGATCATCCACCGCGACTATCGGATGAATCGCGACGTCCAGATTCGCATCTTCGACAACCGAATAGAGGTCATCAGTCCCGGCCTTTTTCCTGGACGGATCACGGCCGCCACAGTGCATCGCATGGGTTCATTCGCTCGCAATCCGCTGATCGCGGCCAATCTCCGGGAGTTTCCAATACCGCCCAATGTAGACGCTGGTGAGGGCGTGCAGATGATGTTCAATCTGATGCGCGCAGGCAGTCTCTATCCGCCGCAGTATCGAGAGTTGCGTGATCAGGCCCAAG
>JAFECZ010000128.1 GCA_018241905.1 Pseudomonadota bacterium | reverse complement strand
CTCCGAGCAATAGGCCGATGCGTTCAGGATCAGTCCGCACAGCGCGGCAACCACAGGCGTCAGCTGCTGGCCGGTGATGATGGGGAACGCGTAGAAGAACCAGATCAGCTGGATCATCACGGGCGTATTGCGGAACAGCTCCACATACGAGCGGCCGACGCCAGTGGCGACTTTGCTTCGCGAGCCCGTCGCCAACGCGATGAAGAACCCGATCAGCATCGAGACGGGAAACGCGATGAGCCAGAGAAGCGCAGTCATACCGACGCCCTTCAAAAGGACAGGGTAGTTCTGGAGGACTGGTGTGAAGTCCCAAGAAAACTCCATGGTGTTCACCTCGCAGATTGATAACTGGAGCGCGAAAGGCGTGCTTCGACCACATGCGCGAGCATGCTCAACACCAGCAAGGTGACGAAGAAGATGGCCGCGACGAAGGTGTAGACCTCCAGCGGGCGAAAGGTGATGGAATTCACCTGCATCGCCTGGTAGAGCAGGTCGGAGTACGCGAGCGTCGAGGCGAGCGCCGTCGTCTTGATCAGCTCGAACGACCGCTCCATGAAGGGAGGAAGCATGCGCTGCAGGGCTTGGGGCAGGATGACTCGGCGCAGCACGTTCTGAGGCTTCATGCCCAGCGCGCGAGCGCCCTCCCACTGCCCACGCTCCACGGAAATCACGCCGCCGCGAAACACCTCCGCGTAGAACGCGCCGGACTGCGTGGACAGGGCGATGATGGCCGCCACGTAGGGATCCAGGCTCACGCCAAGGACCACCGGCAGTGCGTAGAACGCCCAGAAGAAGTGGATCAGCGGGGGTGTGTTCCGGTAGAACTCTGTGAACCAGAGCGCCGGGTATTCCAGCCACCGCACCTTCGACAGGCGCATCGTGGCCAGCATGGCGCCGATGACAACGCCCATGAGGATGGCCACCGCGGCGATCTTCAAGGTCCCCAGTGCGCCCTCGAACAGCATCTGGCGGTAGTTCCAGACCGCGCCGAAATCCCAGTCGTAGTTCATGGCCTCGCCCTTGACGCCGTCTATTGCTTTTCCAGGGATTCCTTGGTGACGCCTGGCAGCTTGTCCGGATCGAGTCCCTTGGTCTTCAGGTACTGCCCGTAGAGCGCCTGAGTCTGGCCGGATGCATACATCTTCTTGAACTGCTCATCGAGCATGTCGCGGAACGCTGTGTCCTGTTCGCGTCGCACGCCGGCGCTGGTGGGGATGGCGACGACGGGTTGGGGAACCTGCACGCTGCCCTTCTTGATCTTGGAATAGGCAATGGCGAGCACCGAGTGATAGAACCCGATCGCATCGACCCGGCCCGCGTTGAACGCAGCGACGGTCTCATCCGTGTTCGTGAAGCGTTCGATCTTGGCGTTCGGAAGGCGCTTGGTGAGGTCACGATCGGTGGCCGTGCCGAGCGCCACGCCGACACGGATGTTCGGCTTGTTCAGGTCTTCCCAGTTCTTGGCGACCAGGCCGTCCTTGGCGAGGATTCCCTGTGCATACCAGAGCAGCGGCGCCGTCGGGAAATCGATGGCGCGCTTGCGTTCCTCCGTTGCGTCCAGGACGAACATGACATCGATCTGCCCCGATTGCAGGCCCGCGATGCTATTGCCCCAGGTGGTTTCCACCGGGACCATCTTCACACCCAGGTTCTTGGCGATCTGCTCGCCGACGAGCACGCCGACACCGGTCCACTGACCAGAGACAGGGTCGCGGTAGTACCAGGGGTCCCCGGAGGCGACCCCGATGCGAAGCTCGCCAGTCTGTTTGACCTTCTGCAGCGTCTGCGCGTGAGTCGAGGTGCCAACAAGCAAGCCCAGGCATGCCAGGCCGAAGAAGACACTGCGGCGAAGGGCCCCAAAGCGAGACAGGAAGTTCATTCTTAGCTCCTAGAGAAGCGGTTAAAGGGAATCAGGCAGCCTTCTGCGGTGCCGTGATGTATTGCTGGTAGAGGTCTGCGAGACGCTGGGTCAGGGCGCCCAGGCCGGAGGTGGGCAGCTTGCGGCCGTCGATCATGGAAACCGGTGTGATGCCGCCCAAGGTTCCCGTGACAAAGGCCTCCTCGGCCGCGTAGACCTCGGCCAGCGTGTAGTCGCCTTCGTGCACGGGAATGCTGGCTTCGCGAGCCAGGCGCAGGATCGTGGCGCGGGTAATGCCGTTGAAGCAGTAGCGCCCCGAGGACGTCCACAGCGCGCCGTTACGCACCACGAAGAAGTTGGTGGAGTTGCAGCTGGAGACAAAGCCGTTGGTGTCGAGCATGAGGGCCTCGTCGGCCCCCGCGTTGATCGCCTGGATCAAGGCTTGGATGAAGTTGAGGCGGCTGTGCGAATTCAAGCGCAGGTCGAAGACGTCCGGCGTGCTGCAACGAATCGTCGACGTATGGAGCGTGAGGCCGCGCTTCTTCGCTTCGGAATCGACCACTTTGTGTTCGGCGACGCACACGATCGTGGCCTTGCCGATGATGAATCGAGGATCCTGGTTCGGCGTCTTCTTGACGCCACGCGTGACCATCAGGCGAGCGTGCGCGCCGTCTCGCATTCCGTTGGTCTCGAACGTCTTCATGATCACGTCCTTGACCTCTTGCTTCGTCAGGCCGATGTCCATCGCAATTGCGTTCGCACCCTCGAACATGCGGTCGACGTGGGCATCGAAAGAGACGACCTGCCCATTCACGAGGCGAACACCCTCCCAGACGCCATCGCCGCAGACATAACCGGCATCGAACACGGAGACGCGCGCTTCGGCGCGAGGCACGAATTCGCCATTGACGTAGACCAACACCTTTTCGTTGCGATCGTCGGCCTTGTACGCCTGGGAACTGGTCTTGGATGCTTGTGGGGAGAGTTGCATGAGGAGCCTTGAATGTGGTTGGGCAGATCGGTTCAGAAGCTGAAGGCGGTGAACCGTTCGAGGAAGCGTTGGGTGCGCTCCTTCTTCGGGTGCTTGAGGACTTCGTCGGGCGTGCCGGCCTCATAGAACTGGCCGTCGGCCAGGAAGAGGACCTTGTTGGCGTAGTGGTATGCGAATCCCAACTCGTGGGTGACCAGCAGCATCGTGCGGCCCTCCTGCGCGAGGTCCTTGATGACGTTCAGCACCTCGCCGACAAGTTCCGGGTCCAGGGAGGACGTGGGTTCGTCGAAGAGCAGGACTTCGGGCTCCATCGCCAGTGCCCGGGCGATCGCCACGCGCTGTTGCTGGCCGCCCGACAGCCGGGCGGGGTAGGCGTCGGCCTTGTGGGCCATTCCGACTTTTTCGAGCTGCTCCATCGAACGCTCCCGCGCCTCGCGGGGACTGATGCCCAGGACCGTCACCAGCCCTTCCATGACGTTGCCGACAACCGTCATGTGGGGGAAGAGGTTGAACTGCTGGAACACCATGCCAACCCCCTTTCGCACCTCGGAGAGCTCACCTTGCGAGTAGCTCATGCCTTCGCCCTTCGGGTGCTTCCCGGAGGGCTTGCCGACCAGCTTGCCCTTCAGTTCGATGCGGCCGGTGGTGGGCATTTCCATGAAGTTCAGGCAGCGCAGGAACGTGCTCTTTCCTGATCCGCTGGAGCCCAGGATGGCGACACGGTCGCCGGGCTGGACGTCGAAATCGATTCCCTTCAGGACATGGTTGTCGCCGAACCATTTGTGCAGGCCGCTGATGCGAATGATGGGTTGGGTCATGGGACGCGCTCAGTTCAGGATGGATCGAAGTTTGTTGGATTGTCCGACAATCGACAATCGGGTTTTCCCTTGCAGCATTCGTGCCACGGGAAATTTCGGGTTTTTCAAGCTCGGTGAGCGTGATCTGCGTCATGTCGGTCATCCGATGCGCGCCACCAGCGATTCGCTGCCCTGATCCACGAGTGATGCACCAAACGAGTGCCTGCTCGGCTGAAGTCCAGCGGTCCGACCCCCGACAGGTCCTAACTTGAGAGCGGATCCAAGCAAGAGGAGGGGTCACAAAGGGCTTGGACAAGCAGCGCCAAAGTGCCGCGGGCCGGCACGGCGGTGCGGGGCATTGAACATATATCGGCACGTGTGACCACGTCCCAAGCCCTCATGCATGAGGCACCCCACGAACGGCGCACGACTGGGTCAGCAGTTGAGTCGCAGGCGAGCTGATATGCTTCCGAGCATTCGGATGTATTTATGCGCACCCTTCCATTCGTTCCTATCGCTGAAGCGACATTCATCGCCGGTCTCAATGATCGGCAGATGGCGCGTGTCGTGGATGAAAACCTTGTCCCGCCTGCCCTGCTCGGCCAGCATGGATCCTCAAGGCTCTTTGCGCGCCTCGCTGCCGCCTTTGCCCGCTTCTATTTCGACACGGAACAGACCCTGGTGGCATCGGCGCGTCGGGACATCGTCGAAGAGCTGGCGACCAGGGTCCATCAAATGGACAAGGAGCAGGATGTGCTCGGTCTGCGGGTGATGCCGACAGAGGTCAACTGGAAGGTTGCTCGCAAGACCATCGAGATCGATGTTTCACGCTATGTCACCGAGGCCTATGTTCGAGCCAGGGAGGTCGATGAAGCGGAGTCGCTCGTGACCGAAGATCCTGAGGTGATGGGTGGCATGCCGTGTTTTGCCGGAACCCGCGTACCCATCGACATGGTGCTTTCATCGCTCGATGAGGGCATGAGTCTGGCCGAAGTTTGCGATTCGTATCCTTTCCTGACGGAGGCGTATGTCGCCTCAGCGCGGGTCTACGCCGCGGTTCACCCACGTCGTGGCCGCCCGCGCCGACTTGGTGAGGTTTCTTCTCGCAAGCGCCTCCGCGAGAAGATCACGCTGCGCCCGGCGAGCGCATGACGTACAAGTTTCTGATCGACGAGTGTTTGTCGCCCACATTGGTCAAGCAGGCGGTCGAAGCCGGTTTCGTCGAGTCGACCTGCGTCCGGGACCGCAGACTGATAGGAACAAGGGACTGGGAGCTGGTGAAGGTCAGCGTATGCCGCGAACCGTTCCCGAAAAATTTCCAGTCCTCTTACCATGGGAACTGCCCGTTCAATTCGTCGAGCGCAAGCTGGACCCGTTCGTCAGGGCTTTCTTGCAGGCTAAGGGTCAGCGAGAGCGGGTCCACCGTGTCGGCGCCAGGGGCTAGCTCTGGGCTGTAGCTCCACAGTTCCCATTCCTGAGCGCTCACTTCTGGCTCAGGCAACTCTCGAATGCCGGCATTCATCGCTGCCTTCCAGGCTGCGGGGCTCATCGCGTACACGGGCCATTTCGGCTCGGTGAGCAGCGAGTAGCGCGCGAGCGCGCTTTGCCCCGCAATTCGATTCGACCGATGTTCGGTGACCTCAGCTTGCCGTTGTCCGATAAACATATACAAATATCGGACAAGTAACCTAGAGCGAACAGCGCATCGCTTGTTAGCCGCCATCGGCTGGTCACCAGCGCACCCGCACCCCCAGGCTGCCTTGCGCACCGCTCTTGATGCGGGTGTCCCCGCCGTTGGCCCACAGCTTGCCCAGCTCGCCATACATGCTGGTGCTGTCGCTCAACTTCAGCGTTCCGCCGGCTGCCAGCTCGGTGCTGGTGCCGCCGGTGCTGCTGGCGATGTCGGTGATCGCGGCCGGGCCGACGAAGCTGGCGACATCGCTGCCGTTGCTGGTGCGGTAGACGTTGACGCGGGCATAGGGCTGCACCGTGCCCAGCTGGCCTTTCACCCGAACGCCCAGGCGGGCGAGCCATCCGTTGTTCGGGTGCTGCTGCACCGTGGTGGCGCCGCTGAGCGCAAGGTCGTCTATGTCCAGGTGCTGGTGCACAAGCTGGAATTGCGGCTCGATCTGCCAGTTCGGCGCAATGGCAAGGCTCTGGCCGATTTCGATGGAGGCCAGCAGGCTGCTGCCCTTGCCGTCGGTCGTGGTGCTGCTGATGGCGTTGACGTCGTAACGATGACGGCCGGCCTGCAGCACCGCGTCGGCATAGAAGCCGCCGCCGTTCGCGTAGGTGCCGTAGGCCCCGAGGTACTGGTTGCGCAGGTCGTTGCTGCCCACGGCCAGGCCCTGGACGCCGCGCGCGAAGCCATTTACGTCGACGTTGCCGTCGAGCTGGCCGACATAGATGCCGGTGCGCCAGTCGGGGTTCGTCCACAGGTCGGTGCCGGCCTGGAATCCGTCCAGGCGTCCGTTGCTGCTGGGCGAAACCGCCCCGGTCTGGCTGATGTCCTGGTCGGTGGAGATCACGCGGCCCCAGGCGCGGCGCGGCGCGGCGTCGGTGCCTGCGCCGGTGCTCAGGTTGCCGGCGCTGCCCTTGACGTCGTCGTCGCCGATGCGCTGGTGCAGGTTGCCCAGCATGGCCAGCCCGGCCTGGCGCAACTGCGCGGGCAGCGCGGCCGCCAGGGGGACTTCGCTGCGGTACATGGGCGCGGCGGCCGACGGATCCGGCGCAAGGGTGCTGGTGGAGCTCAGGTAGCTCGCATTGGCCGTGTTGTTCAGCCGGTACTCGTAGGCACCCGCGTCCACATGCCCGCCGGCCAGGCTGAAGGCGCCGGGCGCGATGCCGCCGGCGGCGCTCACGAGTTGGATGCCGCTGCCCGTGGTCTGCGCGCCCAGCCCGCCGAAGTTGGTCACCTGCACGGTGGTGCTGCCGCTGGCGCTGCCGCCGATGGCCAGCTTGTCGCTGGCGCTGCTGCTGTCGCCCAGGACGGCGCCAAGCTGCAGTACGCCGCCGTTGCCCGCGTAGTTGCCGCTGACGGTGAGCGTGCTGCCGGGCGCCGTGCCCAGCAGCGACACCGTGCCGGCGTTGTTCAGGCTCGCCACGGTCTGGTTGAAGCCGCCGGTGTGCAGGGTGGCGCCGGCATTGACGGTGTGCGCGCTGCCCGCGCTCAAGGCGTTGGCCGCGCCGGCGCGCAGCGTGCCCGCCGCAACCGCGGTGGCGCCGGTGTAGTTGTTGTTGGCCGCTGCCAGGATCAGTGTGCCGCTGCCGGCCTTGGTCAACGCGCCCGCGCCGCCGATGCCACCGCTCAATGTGGCGGTGTTGGCGCCCGTGTCGATGATGGGGTCGTTGGTGCCGGTCATGCGGACCGGGTTGGCCAGGTTCAGGCCGTCGGCCGCAAAGGCCAGGGTGGTGCCGTCGTCCATGGCCAGCGTTCCGGTGCCCAGGGCCTGGCTGTTGCCGACCGCCAGCGTGCCGCCTTTCAGGGCCGTACCGCCGCTGTAAGTGTTGGCGCCGGTGAGCAGCAGCGTGCCCGCGCCCAGCTTGGCAAGGCCGCCCGTGCCGCCCAGCGCCTGGCCGATGGTGAAGGTGTTGGCCGCAGCGGCAACGTCCACGCCGCCGCCCGCCGCGCCCAGGACGATGTCGCGTGCCGTGCTGGTGTAGCTGGTGCCGGTGACGCGCAGCGTGCCGCCCTCGAAGTCGATGTTCCCCGACGCGTTGCCCAGGCTGGCATCGGAAGACACCGACAGCGTGCCCGCCACCAGTTGCGTGCCCTGCGTGTAGGTGTTGGTGCCCGTGAGCACCAGGGTGCCGGCCCCCGTCTTCTGCAGGCCGTTGCCCGCAAGCACGTTGTCGATGGTGGCCGACCAGCCCGCGCTGGCCGCGCTGCCATCGCCAACGCGGATCTCGCTGCGCGCGCCGACCGATGGCGCTGCCAGCGTCAGCGCGTCGCCGCCGAGCTGGTAGCCGCTGCTGGCGAACTGCATGCCCTGCGTGGTCACGGGCTGCGCGCCGCCGGCGTTGTCCACCGTGACCTGGCCCGGCGCGCCGCCGAAGATCACGAAGCTGTCCGCCGGCGCGCGTGTGTTGGTGACGCTGCCGGTCGCGTTGGTCCAGTTGGCATTGGCCTGCGACCACACGCCGCTGCCGCCGCCCATCTGCGTTGAGTCGGCCAGGCCGTTGGCGTTCCAGAAGTTCAGGGTCAGGCCCTGCGTGTTGATCAGGTTGATCTGCCTGCTGGCGGTCAGGTTCTGGATGGTGAAGCCGGCCGGCGGCACGATGCCGCCATTGGTTTCGGTGAGCGTGCCGCCATAGGTGAACAGGTTGTACAGGCCGGGACCGAAGCCGCCGGCATTGCCCGCGTTCAGCGTGACGCCATTGATCGCGAGATTGCCGCCCACCGCCACGTTGTGGCCGGCGCCGAAGGTGCTGAAGTCCGGCCCGGGTGCGCCGAAGGCAAAGTCCAGCTGGCTGCCCTGGGCCAGGGTGAGATCGCCGTTCACGCCGAGCGTGCCGTTGGGATTGCCCGGCGCAAGATGGCCGCCGCTTTGCACCGAGACGCCGCCGCCGATGGTGCCGAAGCCGCCCAGCGATCCGCCTGCGGCCACGTTCACGTCGCCGGCCACTGCGGCGCCGGCATGCGTGGCGTCGCCCACGACAAGCTGGCTGGTCTGCACCTGCGTGAGTCCGCCGTAGCTGTTCGCGCCGTTGAGCACGAGCGCGCCGGCCATGTTGGTCAGGCCGCCCGTCGCGCCCTGGATGACGCCGTCGAAGCTGCCGCCGCCGCTGCCGGCCACGCTGAGTGTGTTGGCACCCAGATCGATGGTGCCGCCCGCGCCGGCCAGCTCGCCGATGGTCTGGTTGCCCCCGGAAGAGATGTCGAAGGTGCCGCCGCTGGCCAGCGTCAGCGCGCCGCCCCCGGCCAGGCTGCCGCCCGCGCCCAGCGCCAGCGTGCCCGACTGGATGATGGTGCCGCCGCTATAGATGTTGGTGCCGGTCAGGGTCTGCGTGCCGGCGCCGTTGATCACCACGCTGCCGCCGATGCCGCCGATGGCGCCGCCATAGGACGCGCTGCCGGCTGGCGCCAGGGTCAGCGTGTTTGCGCCGATGTCCACCATGCCGCCGCTGCCCGCCAGGTTGCCGAGGGTCTGCGCGCCGGCGGCCGAGAGATCGAAGTTGGTGCCCGCGGCCAGCGTGACCGGTGCGCTTGCCGCGAGCGAGCCACCGGAGCCGAGCGCGAGTGTGCCGGCATTGATGGTGGTGCCGCCGGTGTAGGTGTTCGCGCCGCTCAGGGTGAAGGTGCCGATGCCCTGCTTGACCACGCTGCCGCCAACGCCGCCAATGCTGCCCGCGAAGGTCGTGTTGGTAGCGCCGCCCAGCGTGAGCGTGTTGCCGCCCAGCGCGACCTGGCTGCCGGCCACGCCGGACAGAGCGCCGATGGTCGGGGCGGAAATGGCGTTGGAGACATCGAAGGCCGCGCCGGCGCTGGCGAGCATCACCGCGCCGGTGGGTGCGAGGCTGCCGCCCGCGCCGATGGCCAGCGTGCCGGCGTTGATCGTGGTGCCGCCGCCGTAGGTGTTGGTGCCGCCGAGCGTGGTCACCCCGCTGCCTTGCTTGACGATGCCGCCGGCGCCGGTGATGGCGCCGGAGTAGGTGGCATTGGTGCTGTCGCCGAAGGTGAGCGTGCGCGCCCCCAGCGCAACGGTGCCGCCCGCGCTGCCGGCCAGCGCGCCGATGGTCTGGTTGGCGCTGGCGCCGGAGATGTCGAACGTGGCGCCCGGGCCCTGCAGGTTGACCTCGCCGGTGGCCGCCAGCGAGCCGTTCGCACCCAGCGCCACGGTACCGCCGTCGACGATGGTGCCGCCGGTGTAGCCGTTAGCCGCCGAGAGGGTCAGCGTGCCCGAGCCGTTCTTGGTCAGCGTACCGACGCCGGACAGCACGCCCGACAGGGTGAAGCTGTTGCTGCCCGATGCCGTCAGACCGCCCGCGTTGAGCGTGAAGTTCTTGCCGAGCGTCGAGCCGGCCGTGCTGGCGGCGATGGCGCCGCCGTTGGCGGTGATCGAGGAACTGCCGCCGAAGTTGGCATCGCTGTCGAAGTTGACCAGGCCGCCGTTGAGGGTGGCGTCGCTGCTCACCAGCGCACCCTGCAGGTTCCAGGTGCCGCTGTTAACCGTCAGGTGCTGGAAGTTGACGTAGGTGCCCGACGAGACGGTGGTCACCGTGCCGCCGGTGCCCGAGCCCGTCCCGCCCACCGCGTTCTGCAGTACCAGCGTGTTGTTGCCGCCCGCGCCCCCATCGACCTGGCCCGTGGGCGCGAAGGAGAGGTTGATGCCCAGCACGCCCAGCGGATTCAGCCCGAGGCTGCCGCCGGCGTTGACGTTGGAGCCCGACACCGCGGTGAAGGTGTTGGTGCTGTTGGTGCCCATCGACACGCTGCCGCTGATGGTGCCCGCGTTGATGAAGGTGTTGCCGGCTGCGGAGGTCTCGAACGCGGTGCGCCCGGTGATGGTGCCGGTGTTGGTGAAGTTGATTTGCGCACCGCCGTAGGCCGCGATCACCGGCGCATCGGACCCCAGCAGCGAGACACCCAGCAGCGCGGACGAGCCGATGGTGCCGGCGTTGCTGATCGTCGTCGTGCCGCCTGAGCCATTGCGCACGGCCAGCGCCATGCCGGTGAGGTCGGCGAGGTTCAGGCCCAGCAGGCCGGTGGTGCCCTTCAGGACGCCGCTGCTCTGGTTGCTGAAGTTGACGGTGCTGCCCGGGATCGCTGCGCCCAGGTTGGGGTTGCCGATCACCGCGCCCGACGACAGCAGGCTCAGGAGGCCCAGCAGCGAGGGATCGATGGTGCCGGCGTTGTTGAGCGTGGTGCCATTGCCGGTGAGCGACATCGCGGTGCCGCCCAGGCCGAGCAGCACGCCGGTGGAACCGCCCGTCACCACATTGACCGTCAGGTTGTCCGCACTGCTTGCATAACTGGGCGCCAGCGGATTGGCCGCGCCGCTGCAAGTCACCGTGGCGCCATTGGTCGGGTTGATCGGCGAGCAGGCTGCATGCACCGCCGGTGCTGCCAGGGCACAGCCCAATGTCATCAACGAACCGAATGCCTTCTTCGCCCGTCGACGCGAGTTGCCGCGTGAAGGCCCGCGCGCGGCCACCGTTTCGGGAACAGCCACCCAGCTGCCCAGGGTGTGACTGAAGATCAGACGGAAGATATGGTTCATGTGGGACCCGAGAAGAGCGTTGACAACACGGCCAAGGGGGAACCGCGCCGAAGGAAACGTTCAGTGACGTTGAATGAATGTTGTCACTCGCGATGGCCGCGTGGGGTGTGCCAACCCTTCCGATGTGTGAATTTGGTCCGCTCTTCTAGCGATTGGTTGGGCCAACGCGACGTGTGCACACAGCACTTGGCGCTGATGCCGTCGCATTGTTTAAGCCTTAGGAATTAGTTCGCCAGCTCGGCGCGCCGATGCGCTAAATCCACGTTCTCTTGTCGGACCGGCAACGGGATACTGCGGCCGCCTCATCAAGATGGAGTAGGCATGGGCCGCTCCCACCTCTATACATTGTTGACAGCTCTGGATGCCAACGCGGTGCGCTTATGCCCGAACTTTCAATAGACCTCCCTTCGTTCCAGACGGGCGACATCATCGTGACGCAACGAAACCCGATGTCGCCTGTGTTCCATACGACGATCTTCCTGGAGCCTGTGCACAGTCCACTGCACGTCCCGTCTTTTGCCCATGCGGGGCAGGACGTGACCGAGGTGCTGCCGGCCACTGCCTACAAGTCGGACATTCCGCCACCGCACCGCCGCTATGTGTTCGCAGACCGCGGGCTTGCCGTGGCTACGGCGAACGTGGCCACGATCTGGAGTCAAAAGCACATCGCCACGCGCTACGGCGACGCTCCGAGTAGCCGCAACTTCCCGATTCCCTCCGGCACCAATGCAAACCGGTACTCGGGGATGCAGGCGCCAGCGAATCATGCCGCGATTCCATTTGAAGCCTCCGCCTTGCTGCGCCTGCTCAAGTGGGTGCAACGCTCGCACGAAGGACGCTGCCTCAGCGAGAACCGCGGCATC
>JAFECZ010000127.1 GCA_018241905.1 Pseudomonadota bacterium | reverse complement strand
ACCGAACCGGCCCAGGCGGTCAAGGAGATCCTGCTGGAGCTTGTGGCGGAGATTCCCGACAGCTTCCCCAAGGCCAAGCCGCGCCCCGCGGCGCAGCCCGGCAGCGAGGCCGTCCAAGGGTGAAGACGGCCCCGGCGCGCTGCCTTCCATAAGCGCGCCTTATCTTGGAATAGGCAATCTGTCTTTGTGCGGACGGAGGGCGATGCATACGCTTTCCACATCGGCAACTCCTGCCGTTCATCCGACTCTTCCGCACAAGGACACACGCCATGACCCAATTCGGAGCCCGCCGCCGCGACTCGTCGCCGCAGGCCGATCCCAAGCACATCGAGCTGCTGCGCAACATCGCCCTGCCCCTGCTCAGCGACAGCCTTCACCGCAGCACCGGCAGCGTGGGCCTGCGCCCCTTCCACAAGCCCACGAAGTTCACCATGGTGGGCACGGCGGTCACCGTGCGCTCGCGCGGCGGCGACAACCTCACCACGCTGCGTGCCTTCGACTTCTGCCGCCCGGGCGACGTGCTGGTGGTCGACGCCGAGGGCGACCCGTCCAACGCGGTGGTGGGCGGCATCATGACCGCCGGCGCCGCCATGCTGGGCCTGACCGGCGTGGTGATCGACGGCGCGATCCGCGACATTGCCGAGATCCGCGAGCGCGAGTTCCCGGTGTATGCACGCGCCGTGAACCACCGCGGCCCCTACAAGAACGGCCCCGGCGAGATCAACGTGCCGGTGTGCATCGGCGGCATGGTGGTGGAGCCGGGCGACATCATCGTGGGCGACCAGGACGGCCTGCTGGCCTTCCCGGCCAGCGAAGCCGGCGCGATCATCGACAGGGCCCTGGCCCAGCAGAAGAAGGAAGAAGAGACCATGGCCGAGATCCTGCAAGGCCGCTGGGACCGCTCCTTCGTTGCCGGGCTCGAGGCCCGCGCCATCAACTGAAGCCGGAAGCGCAGGCCATGGCCAAGATCGACCTGCTGGCGGCAACCAAGCCCTCGCCCCTCATCGCACCGCAGTTGCAGGAGGCCTTCGAGATCCACGAAATGCCGCTGGAGCCGGCTGCGCTGGCCGCCATCGCGCCGCGCATCCGCGCCATCACCGGCGGCGGCGAATCGCGCATCGGCGGCGAGCTCATCGCGCAGCTGCCTGCCCTGGAGGTGATCGCGATCATGGGCGTGGGCTACGACGGCGTGGACGTGGCCGCCGCCAAGGACCGCGGCATTCCGGTGACCCACACGCCCGACGTGCTGAACGACGACGTGGCCGACCTGGCCCTGGCGCTCATGCTGGGCATCTCGCGCCAGCTGGCGCAGGCCGACGCGCATGTGCGCTCGGGTGCCTGGCAGAACGGCCCGCTGCCGCTCGGACGCAAGATGTCCGGCGCCCGACTGGGCCTGGTGGGCATCGGCCGCATCGGCCAGGGCATTGCCAAGCGTGCCGAGGCTTTCGGCATGCAGGTGGCCTACACCGCCCGCCACGCGCGCCCCGAACTGAGCTACGCCTACTTCCCCGACGCGGCCGCGCTGGCCGCGCAAAGCGACTACCTGGTGGTCATCACGCCGGGCGGCAGCGCCACCCGGCATCTCGTGAACGGCGAGGTGCTGCGCGCGCTCGGCCCCAAGGGCATCCTGGTGAACGTGGCGCGCGGCTCGGTGGTCGACCAGGACGCGCTTGTCGAGGCCCTCGAGCACAAGGCCATCGCCGGTGCCGCACTGGACGTCTTCGAGTCCGAGCCCGACGTGCCCGAACGCCTGCGCCGCCTGCCCAATGTGCTGCTGTCGCCGCACATCGGCAGCGCCACCACCAGCACGCGGCAAGCCATGGCCGACCTGACGGCCGCCAACCTGCGCGCGCACTTTGCCGGGCAGCCGCTGCCCTCGCCCGTGCCCGAGTGCCGCCAGGCTTGAGGAACTTCAGCCATGGACGCGCAGCAGATCAAGGTCTTCATCGATGCCATGGCGGCATCGGACCTGAGCGAAATGGAAGTCGAGCATGACGGCTGGACGCTGCGGCTTGCGCGCGGCGCCGGCGGTGTGCCGCGCACGGCGCCCCGCGTTGCGGCGCCTGCATCCGACGACGCGCTGGCTCAGGCCCTGCCCGCGACGCCCGCCGCCGCAGCTGGCCCCGAGGAAATCCACGCCCCGATGTTCGGCGTGGTGCACCTGCAGCAGGCGCCGGGCGAACCACCTTTCGTGAAAGTCGGCGATGTTGTCGAGGTCGGCCATCTGCTGTGCTCCATCGAGGCGATGAAGGTGTTCAACGAAGTGCGTGCCGAGCGCGCAGGCCGCATTGCCGCCGTGCTGGCCACCAGCGGCACCGAAGTCGAGGCGGGCCAGGCCCTCTTCAGCATCGAGCAGGTGAAGCATGTTTGACACCGTCCTCATCGCCAACCGCGGCGAGATCGCCCTGCGCGTGCTGCGCGCCTGCCGCGGCCTGGGGCTTCGCGTGGTCATGGTCCATTCCGAGGCCGACAAGGACGCGCCCTACCTGGAGCTGGCCGACCAGGCGCTGTGCATCGGCCCGGCGGCGCCGGGGCAAAGCTACCTGAACCAGTCCGCCATCCTGGCCGCGGCCGCGGTGAGCGGCGCGCAGGCCATCCACCCGGGCTATGGATTCCTTTCCGAGAACGCAGGCTTCGTCGAGCGCGTGGAGCAGGCAGGCCTGACCTTCATCGGCCCGAACTCGGCCTGCATCCGCACCATGGGCGACAAGGTGTCGGCCAAGCGCGCGATGCGCGAAGCCGGGGTGCCCTGCGTGCCGGGGCCCGATTCCTCGCTGCCGGAAGACCCGGCGCAGGTGCGCGCCATCGCCCGCGAGATCGGCTACCCGGTGATCGTGAAGGCGGCTGGCGGCGGCGGCGGGCGCGGCATGCGCGTGGTCAACGACGAGGCCGAGCTCTTGCCGGCCCTGGCCGTCACGCGCGAGGAAGCGGGCCGCGCCTTCGGCAACCCGGAGGTCTACATCGAGAAGTTCCTGCTGCACCCGCGCCACGTGGAAATCCAGGTGCTGGCCGACCGGCACGGCAACGCCGTGTGGCTGGGTTCGCGCGACTGCTCGCTGCAACGCCGGCACCAGAAGGTGATCGAGGAAGCGCCCGCCCCCGGCATTCCGCGCGAGCTGCTGGCCCAGGTGGGCGACAGCTGCGCGCAGGCCTGCAAGCGCATCGGCTACAGCGGCGTGGGCACCTTCGAGTTCCTCTACGAGAACGAGGCCTTCTACTTCATCGAGATGAACACGCGGCTGCAGGTGGAGCATCCGGTGACCGAGCTCACCTCGGCCATCGACATCGTGCAGCAGCAGATCCGCGTGGCCCGTGGCGAAGCCCTGCCCTTCACGCAGGCCGACATCGCCTGCCAGGGCCATGCCTTCGAATGCCGCATCAACGCGGAAGACCCGCGCACATTCCGGCCCTCGCCGGGCCAGATCACCGACTGGAGCGTGCCGGGCGGCTGGGGCGTGCGGGTGGACACCCATGCCCGCGCCGGCTACCGCGTGCCGCCGTACTACGACTCGATGGTGGCCAAGCTGATCGTGCACGGCGCCAGCCGCGCCGACGCCCTCACCCGCCTGCGCGTGGCGCTGGCCGAGATGCGCGTGAACGGCATCGCCACCAACCTGCCGCTGCACCGCGAGCTGGCGGCCGACGAGGGTTTTGTCGATGGCGGCGTCGACATCCATTACCTGGAGCGCTGGCTCAAGGAAAGGGCCGCGGCATGAACCACCCTGCATTCAGCCTGCTGGGCACCACCGCGGTGCTCTTCGAGGCGCCCGGCCACGAGATGACGCTGGCCACGCAGCAGCGCATCTGGGCCCTCTCGCACGAGGCGCAGCAATGGCCCGAGGTGCTCGAGGCCGTGCCCGGCATGAACAACCTGATGCTGGCCCTGGCCGATCCGCCGCGCGACCTGGCCGGCCTGCGCGCACGCATTCTCGAGCGCTGGGAATCGGTGGCGCCGATGACCCGCGAAGGCCGGGTGGTCGACCTGCCGGTGGTCTACGGCGGCCCCGGCGGCCCGCACATGGCCGACGTGGTGGCGCACACGGGCCTGAGCGTGGACGACATCGTCGACCTGCACAGCACGCCCGTCTACCCGGTGTACGCACTGGGCAGCCACCCCGGCTACTGCTACCTGGGCGGCATGGATGCGCGCATTGCCACGCCGCGCCGCAAGGTGCCGGTGCTGAGCATTCCGGGCGGCGCGGTGTCCATCGGCGGCTTCCAGACCGGCGTGTCCGCCTCGGCGGGGCCCAGCGGCTGGAACACCATCGGCACGACCCGCATGAGCTTCTTCGACCCGACGCAGGACGAGCCCGCCCTTCTGCAGCCGGGCGACAGCATCCGCTTCAAGGTGGAAAAGGTGATCCGATGATCGAAGTACTGAGCGCGGGCGCACTCACCACCATCCAGGACCGCGGCCGACAGGGCTGCCTGCGCTGGGGCGTGGGCACCGCAGGCGCCATGGACGGCGTGGCGCTGGCCACCGGCAACCTGCTGCTGGGCAATGACGAGGATTGCGCCGCAGTGGAGGTGCAGGTCTTTCCCTTCAAGGTCCGCTTCGACGGGGACTGCGCATTCGCCCTGACCGGCGCGGACTGCGATGCACGCCTGGACGGCCTGCCGCTGCTGCCCTGGTCCGCACACCAGGCCCGCGCGGGCCAGACGCTGCAGCTGGGCACCCCAAAGCCCGGCGCGCGGCGCACGAGCCGTGCCTACCTGTGCCTGCCGGGCGGCGCCGACGTGCCGACCGTGCTGCACTCGCGCAGTACCCAGCTTCGCGGCGCCTTCGGCGGCCTGCAAGGTCGTCCGCTGCAGCGCGGAGACACGCTGAAGCCGGCCGCACCGCAGGCGGGGCTTGCCGCCGCAGGCCTGGGCCTGATGCCGCCCGAAATCGCCCTGCCCTTGAGCCGCGACGGCTGCGCCGCCGTGCGCGTGCTGCCGGCAGCGGAATACGACTGCTACACGCCGCAGTCGCAAGAGGCCTTCTGGCAGCAGGAATGGAAGATCACCCCGCAGAGCGACCGCTACGGCTACCGCCTGGCGGGCCAGGCGCTGCAGCCCGTCGCGCCGCTGGAGATGCGCTCGCACGGCATCGTGCCGGGCGTGATCCAGGTGCCGCCGGACGGCCAGCCCATCGTGCAGATGCGCGACGCGCAGCCCACCGGGGGCTACCCCAAGTTCGGCGCCGTGATCGAGGCCGACCTGTGGCGCCTGGGCCAGGCGCCCATCGGCAGCCGCATCCGCTTCGTGAAGACCAGCTGGGACGAGGCGCTCGATGCCATCGGGCAACTGCGCGCCTGGCTGGACGACGCGGCGCGCCAGGTGGCACTGCACCGCAACACGAGGGGGGCCGCATGACAACGACATCGCGCATTGGGCAGGTGCGCCAGCTCACCGAATGGATGCAGGCCACGGACATCAGCCTGCTGGAGCTGCGCGGCCCCGGCGAATCGATCCGCCTGTGCCGGCAGGCTTCGGGTGAAGTGCACGAAGCAGCGCCGGCCTCGGCACCGGCACCGGCGCCGCGAGCGGGGACGGCCACCGTTGTGCGCGCCGGCTCGGTGGGCATCGTCCTGCATTCGCACCCGCTGCGCACCGAAGCGCTGGTGCAACCCGGCCAGCAGGTCTCGGCCGGCCAGGCGGTCGCGCTGCTTCGCATCGGCCTGGTGCTGCTTGCCGTTGCCGCGCCGCGCGCGGGCGTGGTCCGCCGCATTCTTTCCACCCACGAATCGGCGGTGGGCTTCGGCACGCCGCTGGTCGAACTCGCTTGAAGGCAACCGACATGAACATCGACCTGAACGCCGACCTGGGCGAGGGCTTCGGACCCTGGCGCATGGGCCAGGACGAGGACCTGCTGGAACTCGTGTCTTCCGCCAACATCGCCTGCGGCTTCCACGCCGGCGATCCGCTGATCATGGAACGCACCGCGCGCATGGCGACCGAGCGCGGCATCGACGTGGGGGCGCACGTGGGCTTTCCCGACCGGCAAGGATTCGGGCGGCGCCAGATGCAGGTGGAGACGGAAGAACTCTGCGCCATGGTGGTCTACCAGCTCGGCGCGCTGGCCGGCATCGCGCGGGCGGCCGGCGGGCGCATGACGCACATGAGCTTTCACGGCGCACTGGGCAACATGGCGGCGGCAGACGCGGCCCTGGCCGAACCACTGTTGCAGGCGGTGGCGCGCTTCGACCCGGCGTTGATCGTCAGCTCTTCGTCCAGCCAGGCCATCGAGCAGGCGGCGGCGCGCCACGGCCTGGCAGTGGCCACCACATTCCTGGCCGACCGGGCCTACGACGAACACGGCCTGCTCGTGCCGCGCAAGCTGCCCGACTCGGTCATCAAGGACGAAGCCAGCGTGCTCGCACGCGTTCGCCAGCTGCTGCGCGATGGCACGGTGACCACCTACAACGGCAGCACCATCGCCATGCGGGCCAGGTCCATCCTGGTGCATGGCGACACGCCCGGCGCCGTGGCGCTCGCACGCACCATCCGCACCGAGATCGAAGCCGCCGGCGGGCACATCGTGCCCATCTCGCGCCAGCTCGCGTGACGAGGAGCGGCCGGCGACTAAGGGTTAGCCCCGTGATAAGGCTTCCTTATCTCAACAGGCCGATTCCGTCTTAGTCAGACGCCCACCCGATCGCTAAATTTCATTCAACAACGAAGCAAGCACCTCACATGCCATTCGCCGACTACACCACCGCTCTCGTCACCGGCGCCTCCTCGGGCATCGGCGCCGCCGTCGTCAAGCGCCTGCGCGCAGAAGGGCTGCAAGTGCACGCCGTTGCGCGCTCCGGGAAAAGCCTGAACGCGCTGGCCGAAGAAACCGGCTGCATCCCCCACGTGCTGGACGTGACCGACCTCGCGGGCCTCACGCGCCTGACGAAGGAAGTGCAGTTCGACGTGCTGGTCAACAACGCCGGCGTGGACAAGCCGCGCTCCATCCTCAAGGCCGAGCCCGAGGACATCGACCTGCTGGTGGACGTGAACCTGCGCGCCGTGCTGCACCTGTGCCGCCTGGTGGTGCCGGGCATGGTGCAGCGCGACCGCGGCCACGTGATCAACATCAGCTCCATTGCCGGCGCCTACAACTTCGGCGGCAACAGCACCTACCACGCAACCAAGGCGGCGGTGAGCATGCTCTCGCGCCAGCTGCGCATCGACGCATTCGGCAAGCGCGTGCGCGTGACCGAGATCTGCCCGGGCCGCGTGGCCACCGACATCTTCGCGCACGTGCACGGCGACTCGAAGGAAACCTACGAGCGTTTCGTCGAAGGCTTCGAGCTGCCGCAGGCCGAGGACATCGCCAATGCCATCGCCTTCGCCATCGCGGCGCCGGTGGCCGTGAACATCGGCCACATGGAGATCACCCCCACGCTGCAGGTGCCCGGGGGCCTGTCCACCACGCGGCCGGAGCAGCCCAAGGCCTGAGGCCACACGGCGAAGGAGCGCGCGATGAAGAACTTCGACCTGGCGGTGATCCTGATGAGCCCCGAGTTCAGGGAGATGCTGCTGCACGGCCTGAAGATCACGCTGGTGATCGCGGCCGGGTCGTGGCTTCTCGCGATGGCGCTGGCGCTGGTGCTGCTCACGGCGCGGCTCACACCCAGCCGCGTGGCCCAGCGCATCGTCGAGGCCTACGTGTCCTACCACCGCAACGTGCCCACGCTGGTGCAGATGATGCTGTGGTACTTCGGCATTGCCAGCCTGCTGCCCGACACGGCCCAATCGTGGCTGGCCGACCACCAGGCCGAGGCGGTGTTCGCCATCATCTCGCTGGGTCTTTGCCAGGCCGCCTACTTCAGCGAAGACCTGCGCTCGGGCTTTCGGGCGGTGCCCACCGGCCAGGCCGAAGCGGCCCGGGCCCTCGGCCACAGCTACATCGGCGCCATGCGCTTCGTGCTGATGCCGCAGGCCATCCGCAACGCGATTCCGGCGCTGGTGAACCACAGCGTGTCGCTGTTCAAGAACAGCAGCCTGGCCATGGCCATCGGCGCGGCGGAACTGACGCATGCGGTGAAGGAACTGGAAAGCCGCACCTTCCGCACCTTCGAGGTCTTCCTGATCGCCACCGTGGTGTACCTGGTGATCTCGCTGTTCATCATGGCGGCCGGCGCCTGGCTCGACCGGCGCGCCTCGCTGGCCACTTCCACGCGTTGAGGTAAGTCATGGGCGACCTGTTCAACATCCTCAGCGACAACTGGCTGCTGCTGCTGGTGGGCCAGTATCCCAACGGCCCGCTGGGTGGCCTGGCCTGCACGCTCATCCTCTCGCTGCTGGCCATGGTGCTGGCCTTTCCGGCGGGCATCCTGGTGGCGTTGGCCCGGCTGTCGCGCTGGCGGCTGCTCAACTGGCCGGCCACGGCGCTGGTGTACGGCACCCGCGGCATCCCGCTGCTGATGATCATCCTGTGGGTGTACTTCCTGGTGCCGCTGCTCATCGGGCGCAACGTCACCGGCTTCACCACCATGGTGTGCACGCTGGTGATCTACGAGTCGGCATTCCTCGCCGAGATCATCCGCGCCGGCATCCTGGCGCTGCCCAAGGGGCAGATGGAAGCCGCCCGCGCCCTGGGCCACAGCTACCTGGGCGCGATGTGGTCGGTGATCCTGCCGCAGGCGCTCTACAACATGCTGCCCAGCATGCTCAGCCAGTTCGTCTCCACCATCAAGGAGACCACGCTGGGCTACGTGATCAACGTGCCGGAACTCACCTTCGCGGCCAACCAGATCAACAACCAGCTGCTGACCAAGCCCTTCCATGTGTTCTTCATCCTGGCGGTGATGTATTTCATTCTCTGCTGGAGCCTCACGCAGCTGGCCACCCGGCTGGAGCGGCGCATCGCCGCCAAGCGCCAGGGCCTCAAGGGCCCCAAGGCCCGGACCGCGGCGGGACCGCAGCCCGTTGTTTCCCCCCTTCCCACCGAACGGCCGCTGGCGGCCGCCCCGACGAGGACCACGCCATGATCTCCTTCAGTCAAGTCAACAAGTGGTACGGCGACTACCACGCCCTGGTCGACATCAGCGCCGAAGTGAAAAAAGGCGAAGTGGTGGTGGTGTGCGGGCCTTCGGGCTCGGGCAAGTCCACCCTCATCCGCACGGTCAACCGGCTGGAAGAAATCCAGTCGGGCGAGTTGCAGTTCGACGGCAGCAAGGTCAACGGCCCCATCGGCGGCAAGGAACTGAACCAGCTGCGCAGCCGCATCGGCTTCGTGTTCCAGAACTTCAACCTCTTCCCGCACATGTCGGTGCTGGAGAACATCATGTTCTCGCCGGTGCGCCTGCGCGGCGTGGGAAAGGCGCAGGCCCGGGAAAAGGCCATGTCGCTGCTCGAGCGGGTGGGCTTGTCCAACAAGGCCGATTCGTACCCGGCGCAGCTCTCGGGCGGCCAGCAGCAGCGCGTGGCCATTGCGCGCGCCCTGGCCATGGAGCCGCCGGCCATGCTGTTCGACGAACCCACCAGCGCCCTGGACCCCGAGATGGTGGGCGAGGTGCTGGCCGTGATGCGCAGCCTGGCCCACGACGGCATGACCATGATGTGCGTCACCCACGAGATGAACTTTGCCCGCGAGGTCGCCGACCGCGTGTGGTTCATGGATGCGGGCTCCATCCTGGAGACGGCCGATCCGCAGACCTTCTTCGGCAAACCGCAGCATCCGCGGGCGCAGCGCTTCCTGAGCGACCTGCGCGCCCACTGATTTCCCTTTTTCCATCGACCTATCCCAGGAGTTCCAGCATGCAGACCCGTCCTTCCTTCCGGTTCGCCATCGCCGCCCTCGCCTTGGGCGCGGCCTGTGCTCCCGCCCTGGCCGACCAGTGGGCGGACATCCAGCAGCGCAAGGAGCTGCGCTGCGCCACCTTCGCGGACGTGCCGCCCTTTGCCGCGCCGGACCCCAAGACGCGCGAGATGGTCGGCTTCGACGTCGACCTGTGCAACGCGCTGGCCAGGCAGTTCGGCGTGAAGGCCACCGTGGTCCCGGTCTCGGTCGAGGCCCGCGTTCCCGAAGTGAAGATGGGCCGCGTGGACATCACCGTGGCCAACCTGGCCTACACGCTCAGCCGCGCCGAGCAGATCCAGTTCAGCCACCCCTACTACCTGGCCAAGGAAATGCTGGCGGTGAAGGCCTCCGACCCGGGCACGAAGAAGGCCGACTTCAAGGGCAAGCGCGTGGCCTCCACCAAGGGATCGACCTCGGAGCAGTCCATCAAGCTCAACGGCTCCGAGCCCGTCACCTTCCAGGACACCGGCTCGGCCTACATGGCGGTGCAGCAGAACAAGGCCGTGGGCATGGTGGCCAACACCATGACCATCACCAAGCTGGTGAACCAGTCGAAGTCGGGCGGCGCGGTGGAGCTCAAGATGATCCAGGACCCGATGCTGTTCCAGCCCATCGGCGTGGGCATGAAGAAGGACGAGCCGGCCCTGCTGGCCAAGGTGAACGACGCCCTCATTTCGCTGGACAAGTCCGGCGAAATCAACAAGCTGTGGGACAAGTGGCTGGGCCCGAACACCGAGTACAAGATCGTGCGCGACGAGAAGGTCGTGCCGCTGGCGGACCTGAAGTTCGATCCCATCCAGTGACCGGAGCCCGCCCGAGCGCCCGGCCATGATCGACGCCGACCAGCTGCGCGAACTGTGCGCGAAGCAATCGCCCGCGCTGGCGGCAGGCTGCACCTGCAGCCCGCTGCAGCTGGCCGCGTGGGACAGCATCACCTTGGAACGCTGGCCCGCCGACGTGCAGCAGGCGGGCAGCCTGCGCGCCCCCGGGGACGAAGAACCCACCTTCGAGGAATTCCATCCCCAGGGCACGCGCTATTCCTCGCCCGACGCCCCGATTGCGCTGGGCTGGTTTCCCTACAACCGCTGCGATGCCTATGTGTGCGGGCGCTGCCGCAGCGTGTTCCTGCGCTACACGGAATACGGCGGCTACTACGTGGACCACCGGGTGCGGATGGTGGATCCGGCGCTGATCGTGCAGGTTTGACCCGGGTCCTTGCCCCGCGATGAATGACAAATAAGCATTTGTTTTTTTATTATTTGCATTTGTCATAAAAAGTAGGTCATCATCCAGTTTTCGGATGATGTCCATGGAGATCCGCCAGCTCGAAGCCTTTGCCGCCGTCATGTCCACAGGGAGCATGACCGGTGCCGCGCGGCTGCTGGACCGGTCCCAGCCCGCCGTGACGCGCCTGGTGCACGAGCTTCAGGCCGCCGTGGGCTACCCCCTGTTCACCCGCCACGGCCCCCGCGTCACGCCGACGCAGGAGGGCTTTCTCTTCTATGAAGAGGTCAAGCAGCTGCTGGGCAACTGGCGGCGGCTGCAGACCCGCTCGTCCGAGATCGCCCAGGGCGACGGCGAGCCGCTGGTGCTGGCCGCTACCTCGGCCGTCGCGGTGGGGCTGCTGCCCCAGGCGCTGCGCGAGGTCGAGCAAAGCGTGGGCCCCGCCCCGGTGCGGCTGCAGACCGCCTCGCCCGAGCGCGTGGTGCAGACCGTGATGGCCGGCGGCGCGCAACTGGGTGCATCCAGCCTGCCGCTGGAACACCGCGGACTGCAGGTGCTGTGGATCGGCCAGGCGCCCTGCGTGGCGGTGCTGGCCGAGAGCGACCCGCTGGCCAGCGCGCCGCGGGCCGCCATCCACGACCTGGCCAGCCGGCGGATCATCACCCTGGCCGACCCGTACCGCCTGCGCCACCGCATCGATGCCGCACTGGCCTCCGCCACGGCAGCGGGCGGCATGATCGAAACCAACTCCTCGGTC
>JAFECZ010000126.1 GCA_018241905.1 Pseudomonadota bacterium | reverse complement strand
TTCGAACAAGCTCAAAAAGCTTAGGTCGGTGTCAACGAAACCGGCAGCAGCCCAGGTGCTGGTCATCCTTCGCTCGCCCGCCGGCAAGGCGTCTGCACTCGTGGCCTGCTACATCGGTGCGGCCTACTGGTTCACGTCCAGCACGTCCTTCGCCAATCCCGCGGCCGTCATTGGACGCATGTTCAGCGACAGCTTTGCAGGGATTGCGCCGCCGAGTGCTATCGCGTTTGCCACAGCTGAACTTGCGGGGGCAGCACTCGGAGCTTCGGTTCACAGGGTCATTCGCTGATGGAACTGGGCGTGCCCGGCGTCCGGCTCCAATCGACTGTCGAGCGTCGGCTTATAGACGAACTGGGGCTCGCAGTCGAATGACGGGTCCTGGGCCGTGAGCCGTCTGCCTCAACGGCACCAGGGACGCGACCTCCTGACGAGGCGAAACCTGCAGGGCCGCTTAAAACAGACCTTGCTGTGAACTCGTCAGCGCCATGAAACTCTCCCCCATGGGTTGAAGGATTGCGTCGGCGATCGGCTGGAGTTGCTTGGTCAGATAGTGGTCGTAGTCGATGCGGGAATGGCGCGTCTCCAGCGGCTCTGGCCCGTTCTTCGTCATGACGTATTGAATCCAGCCGCCCTTCTGGTACTGCAGCGGTCGGTTGACCCGAGCGTTGTACTCGTCAGCAATTCGGGCCGCGCGAACCTGCGGCGGCACGTTGACCTGGTAGGCATCGAGGCGATGCCGCAGCCGCTTGCGGTAGATGAGGAGCTCATCCTTCTGGCCACCCAAGGTCGAGCGCGCGTAGTCGGACACGAAATCCCTGTACGGGTCGCCATGGAAGATGCGTGACAGCAGCCCCTCCTGAAACTGGCGCGCCAACGGAGTCCAATCGCTTCGAGCCATCTCCAGGCCTCGGTAGACCATCTCCTCCCTGCCCGCTGCATCCACGCTCAGGCCCGCGTAGCGCTTCTTGCTACCCACATCCGAGCCTCGGATAGTGGGCATGAAGAACTTCTTATAGTGGGTGTCGAACTCGATCTCGAGGAAGTTCGCCAGGCCGTACTCGTCGCTCAGGGTGCGCGTCCACCAGTCGTTGATGTCTTTCACCAGTTGGGCCGCGATGGTGTGCGCTTCCTTGTCAGCATGAGTGCGCTTGAGCCAGATGAAGATGGAGTCGGTGTCGCCATAGATGGCCTCGTATCCGCGCTTTTCCACGAAGGTGCGCGTCAGCTTCATCATCTCGTGCCCTCGCAGCGTGATGGCGGAGACGAGCTGAGGATTGAAGAAGCGGCATTCGGCCGCGCCCAACACGCCTGCGAAAGAGTTCATCAGCAACTTCAGTGCCTGCGAGAGCGACTCGTTCCTGGCGCGCTTGGCCTCGTCCCGAGCTCGCCAGAGGGTGGTCACGATTTCAGGCAGGCAATGCTTCTCGCGCGAGAACAGCGTTCCTTGGGGTCCCTTCACAAGCGTGGACGGTTCGCTCGCGTTCGCGCCCTCCACGAAGCCGACCGGGTCGACCAGGAAGGTCCGGATGATCGAAGGGTAGAGGCTCTTGTAGTCCAGGACCACGACCGAGTCATAGAACCCTGGCTTCGAGTCCATCACATAGCCGCCGGGAAAGGCCTTGCTCGCAACCTCGCCCACATTCGGCGCGACGTAGCCCAGGCGATGCATCCGCGGCAAATAGTGATGGTTGAACGCAGCGATTGAGCCACCGAAGTGATCGGCCTGAAGGCCCGTGGTGTGCGCACGTTCCATCATGAACTGCAGCAGCTTCGTCTTGTCGAAGATGCGCAAAACCAGTTCGCAGTCCCGGATGTTGTAGAGCGCGAGTGCGGGTTTGTCTTCCTGAAACCGCCGCTCAATCTCGGCCATCTTGTCGTATTCGTCCCCGATGGCCTTGCCCTCGCCCAGCAGCTCCTGCGAAACGGACTCCAGGCTGAAGGACGGAAAGCTCTTCGACGCAGCTCTGAGCGCCTCGATGCCGTCGATGATCACCCGGCCGGGCAAGGCTGCGAACAGATAGCCTTGCTTTCCCGGATGGGTCCGCCAATCGATGGGCTGGCGCTCTCGCCCAACAAGGAGTTGCGCCCCATTCGCCTGGGCGTTCTTCTCCAGGACGCGCATGTCGAACTGGATGACGCTCCATCCGATGATGACATCCGGGTCGTTCCGCTCGAACCAGTCGTTGAGCTTCTCGATCATGGCCTTGCGGGTCGCGCAATAGATGAGGGAGAAGTCCGTGGGTTCGCCTGGATCGGGCGGCGGCTCGCCGAGCATGAAGACGACACGTTCAACCGTCCCGTCGAGCGCAATGGAATAGAGCTCCTCGTCCTGGCTCGTCTCGATGTCCAGCGACACCACTTTCAGCACCGGCCGGTAGTCGGGCGCAGGCTTGAGCTTGCAGTCAACGATGGTAGAACCCTCGACCCTTCCTGCTTCCACCAACACGCCGGCGGTGATGAACCGTTCCATAAGGAAACGGTCGTGCGGGCGCACGTCGGCTTCGAGCAGGGGGATGCCCTGTGCCCGAAGGGTACGTGCCAGTCGCGCCAGTTGGCGAAAGTGCCTGGCATACACACCGACAACGGGTTGCTGATGGAAGGTCTTCAGCTCGAGCTCACGCGTTTCCATCCCCGGCATGGCGGGAAGCTGCGCTTCCACCGACGCCCTGTACTTCGTCTCGACGAACGCGACGGAGGTCTGGCAGGTCAGGACCACTTTCTTCGGCCCCGCATCTGTCGCCAGCCAGTACTCGATCTCGGTGCCTGGCGCGACATCACGCGAGCGGCGGGTAAGGATGAAACCCTTGATTTCGTTGGGAACCACGAGAGCTGCTTCGATCTGTTTCAGGAAATGCGAGGCGTCCTCAGTGGAGCGGTAGCTCAATCGAAGCAGAGAGTGGAACCAAATCGATTCGCGAACCGCTGGCGACAAGAATTGCCTGGTCGGAGTGGTCGGCAAGCTCAGTGAGCGTGCGCCATAAGAAGCGCGTCGACGCGGCGTCGAGCCCTCCTGTGGGTTCATCGAGCAAGATCAGCGCGCGTCCCGATGCGAGGGCGGCCGCCAACAAGACCTTGCGCCTCGAACCGGTCGATAGCATGGACATTCGCTTGTCGAGGTGCGGGGTCAAGGCGAATGCCTCGACGCAGGCTCGCCACCTTGCCTCGCTGAAACGAGCATCGTCGGCGTTGAGCGACGCGGCGCAATCGACTGCAGTGAGCTCGTCAAACGCGTCGGTCTGCGGATCGCAGAAGAAGACGTTTCGTCGGTAGGCCTCGGGTTGCCGGTCAAGGCGTGCACCTGCAAGGCTCAGCCGGCCCTCAGCGGGCACCCTGCCCGCCATCACCCGAAGAAGCGTCGACTTCCCGCTGCCGGTGTCGCCGTACAACAGCGTAACGCCGGCGCCGATGGTGGCGCACCACGCCGCCGCGAGCGCCGGCTCGCCCGGATGTGCGAAGCACAAGTCTGTGACATCAAGGATGGGAGCGGGTGCTTCAGAATTCATGTCGCTACCCTACAGCAATGTCACACTGGGCCCCTCAGTCCCTCCCCCACGGCCGTCGGGGCGGCTCGCCCTTGGGCCGACACGCCTACAAGCACGAGGATCAGTGCCCCGACAGCCGCTACTCGCAGGCCGAACCCGTCGCCGCGACCTCGCCCGCCAGCAGGCTCGCTGTACCTGACCCAATAGCGAGCGCCGCTGCATGCTCGCCCCTATTCCAGTACTCTCGAAGCGGTGCTTGGATGGGTTGTCCTGGACAGCGGAAGAAGTCATGGTCATTCGTGCATTGAAAACCCCAGTTTCATTCGCCGTGTCAACGCCGCCACCGGCGGCGCCAGCCTAAAGCACACCGTGCCCTGGACCACATAGGCCAGTGCCGCCAGCGTCAACCCAAGGCAAAGGTTACGATCGCGGGCAGCGTCGGCGGGGGCAGCCAGGCAATATCAGTTCAACTGCACTCCAGCACAAAATCAAAATCCAGCGCATGGCTACCATCGGCCCGCGATCGGAAGTCACCGATGAGCGAGCTGCGCACGCCATAGACGGCATCGCTGTCCAGGTAAGGATCGCCGCCGCGAAACACGTGCGTGATCAAGGTCTGGTAGCCCGGTGCCTCGATCATGAAGTGCACATGGGCCGGCCGCCAAGGGTGGCGGCCCAGCGCCCGGAGCATGTCACCCACCGGACCGTCGGTGGGAATGGGGTAAGGCACCGGCAGCACTCCGCGAAACGCGAGCTGCCCCTGTGCATCGGTGCGCAGCACGGCACGCCCCTGCGCCGCGTCCAGGCCGGTGCGCTGTACGTCGTAGAGCCCGTCCGCGTCGGCCTGCCACACATTCACGGTGGCGCCCGGCACCACCTCGCCGGCGGGGCCGCGCACCGTGGCGCGCACGAAGAGCGGCTCGCCGGCCGCGCCCCCGGAAATGTCCGCGCCCTGCGGAACCTGCGGCGCGCCTTCCACGTAAAACGGGCCGAACACCGTGGCCTCGGTGGCCTGCGCGCTCACCGGATGGTTCTGCGCCACCGTCAGGGTCGACAGGCCCAGCGTGTCCGACAGCAGGATGAACTCCTGGCGCTTGTCGTCGCACTTCTGGCCGGTGGCGGTGAGAAAACGGATGCCAGCCTCCCACTCCGACTCGGTCAGCTTCACTTCGCGCGCGAAGTCGTGCAGGTGGCGCACCAGAGCGCCCATCACTTCCTTCAGACGCGGACTGTCGCAACCAGCCATGCCTTGCAGCACGGCCTCGGTGATGGTGTGTTCATTGATGTTTCGCATGGGAGGCCTCAAAGTGGAGGTCGGAGTGCTGCGCCGCGGGCGCTGGACGCCGCGCCGGCGCGTCGGGTTGCAGCACCAGGCGGCGCTGCGTCGGAAACACAGACCAGCCCCAGCGCTGTTGGGCGTAACCCCACAGCCCCTGGCGGAAAAACAGCGTGACGACGATGGCGATCAGGCCCAGGCCCAACAGGTACCAGGTGCCGTAGTCGCTG
The DNA here is from genome assembly GCA_018241905.1 of Pseudomonadota bacterium. Taxonomy (GTDB): domain Bacteria; phylum Pseudomonadota; class Gammaproteobacteria; order Burkholderiales; family Burkholderiaceae_C; genus Variovorax. Next base: position 6,799 of record JAFECZ010000126.1, on the reverse strand, counting down.
AAGAACTTATTGAGCGCCCAGAAGATCACTGCGCCGACAATCGGCCCCTCGATGCGGCCGATGCCGCCGATCACGACCATGAAGATGGCAAAGGCGCTCCAGTTGACGCTGAAGGCCGCATCCGGGCTGATGCGCAGGTTGCCCACGAAGTACAGCGCGCCCGCCAGCCCCGCGCCGAAGGCTGCGACCACATACACCGCCAGCTTGGTCTGGCGCACCGCAATGCCCTGCGATTCGGCCGCCACCTCGTTGTCGCGGATCGCCAGCAGGGCCAGGCCCCGCTTGCCACGCAGGAACAGGTAGACCAGCACGATGGCGGCCACCACGCAGCCCAGTGCCATCCAGTACGTGACGCTCTCTCGGGTGGACCGCTCGATGCCGCGCAGCGCCGTGAGCGTGGTGCCCGAGCCGCCGCCCACCGCCGACACGTTGGCGAACGAGAGGCGGAACACCTCTGCGATGACCCAGGTGCCGATGGCGAAGTAGCCGCCCGAGAGCCTGAAGGCCACGAAGGACACCGGCACCGCGATCAGCCCCGCCGCCAGCGCGCCCAGCACCACGGCCACGAAGGGATTGACGCCGGCAAAGTTGCCCAGCATGAGCATCACGTAGCCGCCGAAGCCGAAGAAGGCATGCTGGCCGATGCTCACCATGCCGCCGTAGCCGGCCAGCAGGTTCCACATCATCGCGAAGATGAAGTAGCAGCCGATCTCGACGAACTCGCGCATCCAGCTCGATTCGCCCCAGAAGGGCAGGCTCGCCGCCAGCAGCGCCAGTGCGGCGGCGCCGATGCCGAACGCGCGGCTCGTGGCCGTGGCGCGCTCGACCGCAAAAGGAAGCGACGGAAGCGACGACGGCGTCATGGCCCGCTCAGTCCAGTTGCAGGTTGATGCGCTCGGCCACCTTGGCCCAGCGCTCGCTCTCGGTGCGCAGGCGCTGCGACGCCTCCTTCGGGGTGTTCGCCAGCGGCTCCAGGTCGAGCGCAGCCAGACGCTCGCGCACCTCGGGCGCGGCCATGGCCTTGGCGATCTCGGCCTGGAGGCGGTCGACCACCGCGGGCGGCGTCGATCGCGGCATGGCCATCATCTCGGCAAAGCTCGCCTCGTAGCCCTTGGCGCCCGCTTCGGCCGCCGTGGGCACCGAGGGCTGGCTCGCGAGCCGCTTCGAACCCGACACCAGGATCGGCACCAGTTTGCCGTCCTTGATCAGCGGCCCCACCACCGGCGAGGCCAGGAAGCCGCACGGCACGGACCCGCCCAGCACGTCCTGCATGGCCGGGCTGGGCCCGCGGTAAGCCACGTGCTGCATGGTCGCGCCGGTGGTGGCCAGCAGCATCTCCATCGCCATGTGGCCCGGCACGCCGGGGCCACCGGAGGCATAGCTCATCGGCGCCTTCTTCACGGCCGCGAGCAGTTCGGGCAAGGTCTTGACGCCCACCGACGGGTTGCACACCAGCTCCTGGCTGAAGGACGCCAGCTGCGTCACCGGCACGAAGTCCTCCATCGGCTTGAAGCTCAGCTTCTTGTACAGGTGGGGGTTGATGGTGAACATGGTGTCGGGCCCGACCAGCACCGTGTGCCCGTCGGTCGCGCGCAGCACTTCCTGCATGCCGATGTTGCCGCCCGCGCCCGGTTTGTTGTCGACCACCACGGGCTGGCCCAGGGCCTTCTGAAGACTCGGCTGGAGCAGACGCGACACGATGTCGCCCGGCGCGCCGGCCGGAAAGGCCACCACCAGGCGCAGCGGCTTGGTCGGCCAGGGCGCATCGGCGGCCGAGGCGCCCAGCGGCAACAAGGCGGCGGCCGCGAGCACGGCGGCCAGGGGGCTGGATCTGAAAGTCATGAAGTCTCCGGATGTGTTGTGGTCCACGTGGCAATCACCAGCTGCCGATGAGAATGCCGGCCTCTTTCTCGCGCCTGTTCCAGGCTTCGATGGCGGCCGGCGCGATGGTGGGAAAACGGTGGCGCGCACGCAGCCAGGCGAACAGGCGCTGCAGCATCTGCTCGCGCACCGCCGCATGCGCCGAATCGCGCCCGAGGTCGACCAGCTCCTGCGGGTCGGCCTCCAGGTCGAAGAGCATGGGCGGCAGGTCCTCGAAGTGCACGAACTTCCAACGCGCATCGCGCAGCATGGTCATGTGGCAGCGCTCGACGGGCTGGCCGAGCGGCAGGCGCACCGAGTCGCGGAAGGCGTAGCTGTTCTCGCAGACGACGTAGTCCTTGCCCGACGCGCCTTCGCGGGCATGCACCAGCGGCAGCAGCGATTGCCCTTCCAGCCATTGCGACGGCTGCTCGATGCCCAGCGCCTCGAGCACCGTGGGCACGATGTCGATGCACTCCACCAGCGCGCTGCTGGCGCTGCCGCGCGTGGCATCGGCCTGCGCACGGGGGTCGACCACGATCAGCGGCACGCGAACGATCGGCTCGTGGAACAGCTCCTTCTCACCCAGCCAGTGGTCGCCCAGGTAGTCCCCGTGGTCGCTGGTGAAGACGATCAGCGTGTCGCGGTCCAGCCCCTGCTCGCGCATGAAGTCGAACAGGCGGCCCAGCTGGTCGTCCACCTGCTTGACCAGGCCCATGTAGGTCGGGATCACCGTGCGGCGCACCTCGTCGCGGCTGAAGCTCTCGCTCGCCGTGTCGCGCCGGAAGCCCTCGAGCACGGGGTGCGCGCCGTGTCGCTCGGCCTCGCTGCGAACCGCGGGCAGCACGTCGTCGGGTCCGAACATGTCGTGATACGGCGCCGGCACCACATAGGGCCAGTGCGGCTTGATATAGGACAGGTGCAGCACCCACGGCGTGTCGCCCGCCTCCTTCATGAAGTCGATGGCGCGCTCGGTGGTGTAGGGCGTCTCGCTGTGACGCTCGTCGATGGCGGCGGGTTTGTCGGCCCAGCGCATCTGCCAGCCGCTCAGGATCTCATCCTTCGGGCCGCGGCCCGAATTCGCGAAGTCGTGCCACGGGTTGTCCGACACATAGCCGCGCTCGCGCAGCCAGTCGCAGTAGGCATTGCCGCTGACCTTGAAGCCCGGCGGCCAGATGCCGTCGTCGCGCGCATAGGGCTCGAAGCCGCCTTCCATCGCAAGGAGTCCTAGGCCCTGCGTGGTATCGAGCCCCAGCCGCCGGGCCCCTTCGAGGTCGGGCTCCACATGCGTCTTGCCGACCAGCGCGCAGCGCACGCCGTGCGGGCGAAGGTGCTCGCCCAGGGTCTTCTGCCCGACCGACAGCGGCACGAAGTTCCACATCGCGCCGTGGGTGCTGACGTAGCGGCCGGTGTAGGTCGACATGCGCGAGGCCCCGCACACCGAGCCCTGCACATAGGCATGGTCGAAGCGAACGCCGCGCGCCGCGAGCGCGTCGGTGTTCGGCGTGCGAAGCCGCGGATGCCCATAGCACGAGAGGTAGTCCGCGCGAAGCTGGTCGCACATGATGAACAGCACGTTGCGCAGCGCGCGGGGAGCACAGGAGGAAGTCATGGCCGGCTCAGCGGGTCTTGGGGAACAGTCCCTGCGGCCGCAGCACCAGCACGGCGAGGAACACGATGTGGCCGAACCAGATGCCCCAGCCCGGGTCCAGCCGGAAACCGATCTGCTGGGTTAGCCCCAAGATCATGGCGCCGGCGAGCGTGCCCCAGAAGGAGCCCATGCCGCCGATGATCACGGCCTCGAAGGCGAACAGCAGCAGCAGCGGACCGTCGGCGGGCGACACGGTGGTGCGCATGCCCTGCAGCGCGCCGGCAATGGCGATCAGCACGAAGGCGATGGCGGTGGCCAGCGCATAGAGCTTTCGCGCGTCCAGCCCCATCAGGCCGGCGATCTCGGCGTCGTCCGACACCGCGCGGAAGGCCCTGCCCAGCGCGGTGGCGCCGAACAGCCACTGCAGCGCGGCCGTGGCCGACAGCGCCACCACCAGGATGGTCACGGGCAGCGCGCCCACCGACACGCTGTCGCTCAATTGCAGGCCCTGGATGTTGAAGCCACCGGTCTCGATGGAGCGCGGGTCGGCCGAGAAGAGCTGCAGCAGCAGGTTCTGGATCACCACCGCCAGGCCGAAGGTGACGACCAGCGAAGGCAGCGGGTCCTTGCCCAGCGTGCCGTTGAGCACGTAGCGCTGCAGCGCATAGCCGCCGACAAAAGCCAGCGGCAGCACCGCCAGCATGGCCAGCCAGGCCGAGCCGCCCAGTCCGGTCTGCGCCGCGATCACGGCAAAGGCCGCGAGCACGATGAAGTCGCCCTGCGCGGTATTGGTGAGCCGCATCACGCCGAACATCAGTGACTGCCCGAGCGCGAAGAGGGTGTACAGGCCGCCGAGCAGCACGCCTTGCATCAGGGTTTCGAACATGGTCCGTTCACTCCATGCCGAAGTAGGCGCGCGAGATCTGCTCGCGCGACAGCGTGCTGCACTCGCCCTGCAGCGACACGCGGCCTTCCTGCAGGCAATACAGGCGCCGCGACACGCGCTGCGCCAGCGACACGTCCTGCTCCACGATCACCACCGACATGCCCTCGGCGGTGATCTGCGGCATGGCCGCATAGATTTCGCGGATGACGATGGGCGCCAGGCCCAGCGACAGCTCGTCGCACAGCAGGGCCTCAGGGTTGCTCATGAGCGCGCGGCCCAGCGCCACCATCTGCTGCTGCCCGCCCGAGAGCGAGGTGCCCGGCAGGTGGCGCTTTTCCTGAAGGATCGGGAACATGCGATAGATGCGCGAGAGGTTCCATGGGCCGGCGCGGCGCGCCAGGCCGCCGGCCAGCAGGTTCTCTTCCACGCTCAGGCTGGGAAAGAGGCGCCGGCCTTCCGGCACCATGGCCAGGCCCTTGCGCACGATCTCGCCGGGCGCGTGGCCGCCGATGGCCTCGCCCTTCCAATGCACGGCGTCGGCCGGCACGCGCACCAGACCCGTGATGCTCTTGAGCAGCGTGGACTTGCCCGCGCCGTTGGCGCCGATCACGGCCACCAGCTCGCCCTGGCCGAGCTCGAAGTCGATGCCGAAGAGGGCCTGCGCATCGCCATAGAAGGCTTCGAGGCCGCGTACCTGGAGCAAGGTGTCGCTCATGCTTCCATCCCCATGTACACGCGCCGCACCTCGGGATCGTTCATCACAGCCTGCGGTGCGCCTTCGGCCAGGCGGGTGCCGAAGTTGATGACGAAGAGCCGGTCCGCCAGCGCCAGAAGCGCATGCACGACGTGCTCGATCCAGATCATGGTCACGCCGCTCGCCTTGATGCCCTTGAGCTCTTCCACCAGCTCACGCGCCTCGTGCTCGGTGAGGCCCCCGGCGATCTCGTCGAGCAGCAGCAGGCGCGGCCGCGTTGCCAGCGCGCGGGCCAGCTCCAGCCGCTTGCGATCCAGCAGGCGCAGGCTGCCAGCCGCGGTGTTGGCCTGCGGCAAGAGGCCGGTCTGCACCAGAACCTCGTAGGCCGTGTCCCAGGCTTCATGCTCGCGCTGGTTGCCGCCGAAGCAGGCAGCGGTGACCAGGTTCTCAAACACGCTCATCGCACCAAAGGGCTGCGGCACCTGGTAGCTGCGGCCGATGCCGGCGCGGCAGCGCTCGTGCGGTGCGAGCCGCGACACCTCTTTGCCGTCGTACTCGATGCGGCCCGCATCCAGCGAGGCGTCCCCCGAGATCAGGTTGAACAGCGATGTCTTGCCCGCGCCGTTGGGCCCGAGGATTCCCAGCGTCTCGCCCTCGGCCACCGACAGGTCGATGCTGTCGGTGACCTTGAGCGCGCCGTAGGACTTGCACACGCCCGAGAGCTGCAGCAGCGCCGTCATTCAGGCCGCTCCAATGAGGCGGATCTTGCCGCCCGTGGGAATGCTGGGCGCCGATTCGTTGTTGACGATGGTGAGCTCCATCTTGTGCTTCTGCCCCTTGCCCCACTGTCCCAGCACCAGCGGCGTCTTGCTCACGTTCTTGAACGGGCCCTGCCCGCCCCACTTCACCGGACCCACCACGGAATTGATCGACGTGGCCGCCACCGCGTCGCGCACGTCGGCCGGCTTGGCGGACTTGGCGCGCAACAGCGCATCGGCGGCCACCTCAAACAACGCATGCGCAAAGCCAACGGGTTGGGTCCACTGCTTCTTGGTGCCGCCTTCGTAGGCTTCTGCCAGCGCCTTGGCGCTCTGCTTGGTCAGGCTGGAGCTGAAGGGGTGCGACGGGCTCCACCACACTTCGGTGGTCAAGCCGTCGCCCAAGTCGCCCAGCGCCTCGATCGCGCCGGGGAACAGCAACGCCTTGCCCAGCGTGATGACCTTGGGCTTGAAGCCCTGCTGGCGGGCCTGCGTGAGAAAAGTCTTGGCGTCCGGCGGGATCACCACGCCGGTGACGATCTCGACGTTGTCGCGCTTGAAGGCGGCAATCTGCGCGCTGAAGTCCTGCGTGCCGTTCTGGAAGCGCCCCGGGTCGGTGAGCGTGAAGCCCATCGAGGACAGCGGCTTTGGAAAGCCCAGCTCCTTGTCGCCCCAGGCGTTGCCGTCGCCGTCGTTGGGGAACAGGCCGCCCACCTTCTTGTTGGTCTCCACCTGCTTCCAGCCGTTGGTGAAGTTGGCGATGACGTCCTCCAAGCCCCAGAACATGTGGTACGTCCAGTTGAAGCCCTTGGCCGGGTCGCCCTTGCGGCCGAAGAACCACGGCTGCCAGGGCACCACGCTGGAGATGCAGGGCATCTCGTTGAGCTCGCAGGCATCGCTCACCGGGTTGGCCGTCTCGGGCGTGCCGGCGGTGAGCACCAGCGCCACCTTGTCCTTGAGGATGAGGTCGTTGGCCACCTCGCCGGCGCGGTTGGGGTTGGACTGGCTGT
>JAFECZ010000125.1 GCA_018241905.1 Pseudomonadota bacterium | reverse complement strand
CCCGCGAGCGCAGCCGTGCGGTACTGCAGCATCTGCAGGAAACGCGAAGTGAATGCAGCGACGAAGGGACGCGCCAGCAGGCGCAAGCGCTTCACGCCTCGGCCGCTCCATGCATGTCGTAGAAGCGCGAGATGACGGCCTCGATCGCCAGGCCCTCCAGGCGGATGTCCTCGACCGGATGCGCCGCAGCGATACGCGCGATCAGCGCCGGCGCCGCGGTCATGGCCGGATCGAACTCGAGCACCATCGTCTGGCCCTCGCGCGAACACAGCGTGGTGCCCGGCACCTGCCGCGGCAGCGCGGCACCCTGCGCAAAATCGACCACGAGGCGCCGCTGCGCCATCACCTGCGCCCGCAGTGCCTCGACCGGGCTGTCGGCCAGCACGCGGCCGTGCCCGATGACGATCACGCGCCGCGCCAGCGCCTCGATGTCGTGCATGTCGTGCGTGGTCAGCAGCACGGTGGTGCCGCGCTCCTGGTTGGCCCGGCGCACGAAGTCGCGCACGGCCAGCTTCGAGGGCGCATCCAGCCCGATGGTGGGCTCGTCCAGGAAGAGGATGTCGGGCTCGTGCAGCAGCGCCGCCGCGATCTCGGCGCGCATGCGCTGGCCCAGCGAGAGCTGGCGCACCGGCTGGTCGAGCACGCGCTCGAGCCGCAGCAGAGACACCAGCTCGTCGCGCGTGCGCCGGTAGCGGACCGCATCGACGCGGTAGATGTCGCGCAGCAGGTCGAACCCGTCGGCCACCGGCAGGTCCCACCAGAGCTGCGTGCGCTGGCCGAACACCACGCCGATGCGGCCCACGTGGCGCTCGCGGTCGGCAAAGGGATCGCGCCCGTCGACCTCGACGCGGCCGCCATCGGGCCGCAGGATGCCCGACAGGATCTTGATGGTGGTGGACTTGCCCGCGCCGTTGGGCCCGATGAAGCCCAGCAGTTCGCCGCGCTCCAGCGCGAACGACACGCCCGACAGCGCCTCCACCGTGCGGTGGCGGCGCCGCACGAGCCCCCGCAGCGCGCCCGCCAGGCCCGGGTCGCGCTCGGAAATGCGATAGCTCTTGTGCAGACGGTCGACGAGGATGTGGGGCATGGCAGTCGGCACGCCGGGCCCTGGCGGCGCGGCGGGGGCGCGATGCTACACGATGCCGGTAGGATCGCGGCTCCCACCGGATTGACCGCCATGCCCACGCCGACCTCCCCGCCTTCCCGACAAGACCGCCTCCTGCCGCTGGACCAGTGGGAAGCGGATGCGCGGCGCGGCCTGATCGGTGTCTTCACCGACATCGACGACACGCTCACCACCGACGGCGAAGTGCCCCCGGGCACGGTGGCGGCGCTGGGCGCGCTGCGCGCCGCGGGCCTGCACGTGGTGGCCATCACCGGCCGCCCGGTGGGCTGGAGCGAGCCCTTTGCCGCACGCTGGCCGGTGGACGCGATCGTGCCCGAGAACGGCGCCATGGCCTTGCTGCCCACCGGCGAGCCCGATGCGCAGGGACTGCACGCGCTGCGCCGCATCTACCAGCAGGACGAAGCCACGCGCGCACGCAACCATGCCCGCATGCAGGAGGTGCTGGCCGAGATCGAGCGGGACATTCCCGGCGCAAAGCGCGCGCGGGACTCGGCAGGCCGCGAATGCGACATCGCGGTCGACCACAGCGAATTCACGCAACTGTCCGACGCGCAGATCGACAAGGTGGTGCTGGCCATGCGCGTGGCCGGCATGCACGCCACCGTGAGCAGCATCCACGTCAACGGCTGGTTCGGCGACCACAACAAGCTCGAAGGCGCGCACTGGATCGTGCGCCAGCTGTGGAACCGCGACCTGGGCGCCGAGCGCCACCGCTGGGCCTTCGTGGGCGACTCGACCAACGATGCGCTCATGTTCCACTACTTCGAACACAGCGTCGGCGTGGCCAACATCGCCCGCTTCGTGCCGCACCTGTCGGACCTGCCGAGCTACGTCACGCGCGGCGAGCGCGGCGCCGGCTTCGAGGAAGTGGCGCGGGCGATTCTTTCCGCTCGCTGATTCCGCCAGCCGCCGGGCGCGTCAGGCGGCCCGCCTGCTCGGCGCGGCCTCGTCGAGGTGGCGCAGCCGCTTGGGCGGCGCGCCGAACCAGCGCTGGCACGCACGCGTCAGGACCGATTGCTCCGCGAATCCCAGCAGGCTGGCGATGTGGCCAAGGCTGAGGCCGGGCTGCGCCAGCAACTGCCGCGCCCACGCCTTTCTTGCGGCATCGCGCATGTCCTCGAAGACCGCGCCCTCGGCGTGCAGGCGGCGCTGCAGCGTCCTGGGGTGCTGCCCCAAGGCGCGTGCAACCGTCCCCAGGTCCGCCGTGCCCACGCGCACCAGATTGCCCAGCATGCCATCCACCTGCTGCGACACCGAAGCCTGGCTCCCCGACGACAGGCCCAGCAGGAAGCGCTCGACGAAATCCTGGAGCAGCCGGTTTCGCGTCGGCAGCGGCTGGCGCGACGCCAGCGGGTCGATGGAAATGCCATCGAAGGCGGCGCCGAATCGCGGCACCTGCCCCAGGTGCCGCCGGTACTGCGCCTCGGTGCCGATGGGCGCATGGCGCAAATGCACGGCCGCAGGCCGCAGCGTGCCGGCCGACAGCAGGTCGACCAGCCGGCAAATGTAGGCCACGCAGATCTCCGTGACCTGCGGCATCGCGGCCAGCGGCTGCGACCACTGGAATACCTCCAGGCACTCCAGCTTCCCGGCGGGGTCCATGAAGTTCCGGTAGCCAAGCGCAGGGTTGTGGAAGTAGACGTACCGGCTGCCCAGCAGCAGGCCTTCGCGCACGGTGGGCGCCGACTGGATGATCAGGGCCAGCAGGCCCAGCGAGTTCACGTCCTGCCGGGCGCACAGGCGCAGACCGAAATCGCAGACATCCAAAACGCGCGCCGCCTCCTCGATCGACATCGCCACCTTGGCGTTCGGCAGGTAGTTGTCGGGATTGGCCAGCTCGCCGAGCTTGAGTCCGCACGAGCGCAGGATGTCCGCCGGGTCGCCGCCCAGTTCGCGAACGAGCCCCTCGAAGCCGTGCAGCGCGGCGGCACGGACAACGCTGAGATGGGTGGATTCGCCTGCTGACATCGGACTTCGGATTTCGCGGGTGCCGCGGGCCGTGTCGCCTGTGTGTCCGGCCTGTCGCGCAACATCAAGATCCTGTCGCGCAGGATCAAGAAGTGCATCGGGACTAAACCTAACATTTCCTGGCCGGCAAATCCTTCCCCTCGACTTCACGCGAAAGGAAAAGCATGACCACGGAGACAAGCCGCGACGCCGATGCGCCGCGGCAAGCAACGGAGCACCTGGACTTCCTCGTCATCGGTGCCGGCATCTCGGGCATCGGCGCCGCCTGGCATCTGCGCCAGCGCTTTGCGGACAGCCGCTTTGCCGTGCTCGAAGCGATGGACGGCTTCGGCGGCACCTGGTGGACGCACCGCTACCCCGGCGCCCGCTCCGACAGCGACCTCTATACCTACGGCTACGGCTTCAAGCCATGGCGGGGACGCTCCATTGCCACGGCCGACCAGATCCGCGGCTACCTCGGCGAGGTGATCGAGGAGAACGGCCTGGCGCCCCACATTCGCTACGGCCACAAGGTGCTGCGCGCCGACTGGTCCTCGCAGGACGAGCGCTGGACGGTGCGGGTGGCCCGCGCCAGCCGGGGCGAAACGCTGACGATCACCACGCGCTTTCTCTGGATGTGCTCGGGCTACTACGACCACGGCCAGGGCCACACGCCGCAGTGGCCCGGCACGCAGGACTTCGCGGGCCGCGTGGTGCATCCGCAGCACTGGCCGCAGGACCTCGACTACGCGGGCAAGAAGGTGGTCGTCATCGGCTCCGGCGCCACGGCCGCCACGCTGATCCCGGCGCTGGCCGAGACCGCGGGGCACGTCACCATGCTGCAGCGCTCGCCCACCTTCTTCGCGGCCGAGCCCTGGGAGCATCCGCTGGAGGCGCAACTGCGCCCGCTGAACCTGCCCGACGAGTGGTTCCACGAAATCATGCGGCGCGCGCACATTGCCAAGAGCGCGGAGGTGGTGCGCATGTCCTTCGAGCAGCCCGAAGACCTGCGCGCCTTCCTCATCGAGCAGGCCCGGGCCCGGTTGCCCGAGGGCTTCGACGTGGCCCGGCACTTCAACCCCGGCTACCGGCCCTGGCAGCAGCGCGTCGCCGTCGTGCCGGACGGCGACCTGTTCACCGCCATCCGGGACGGCAAGGCCTCGGTGGTGACAGACACCATCGAGCGCTTCGACGCCACCGGCATCCAGCTGACCGGCGGCGAGCATCTCGATGCCGACATCGTCGTCACCGCCACCGGCTTCAACATGCGCTTCTTCGGCGGCATCCCCTTCAGCCTGGACGGCGAGCCGGTGGACTTCACCCGGCACGTGACCTACCGGGGCGTCATGGTGCAGGGCATTCCCAACATGGCCTACACCCTGGGCTACTTCCGCTGGAGCTGGACGCTGCGCTCGGACATGGTCTGCGACCTGGTGTGCCGCGTGATCGAGCACATGCGCGAGCACGGCCACACGGTGGTGGAGCCCACGCTGGCCGGGCAGGACGCCGGCATGCCGCGCCTGCCGTGGATGGATTCGGCGAACTTCAATGCCGGCTACGTGATGCGGGCGCAGAACGAACTGTTCCGCCAGGGCGACCGCAGCCCCTGGAAGCACCTGCTGGAGTACGGCGAGGAAAGCACCCTGCTGCCCGCCGTGCAGCCGCAGGAAGAGGCGCTCGCCTACCGCTGAGCCGCCATCCGTTTCAACAGCAACAAAGCAACCAGCAAGAGAACCTCGACCATGTCACTCGATCCCCACCTCGCCGGCGTCCTGCAGATGATGGCCGGCTCGGGCGCCCCGCCCGTGCACCAGGGCACGCCCGAGCAGGGCCGCGCCGGCTACCTGGCGTTGACCATCGGCTCGCTCACGCCGGAACAGGTCGTGCCCGTGGCCAGCGTGCAGAACACCTTCGTCGATGGCGCCGCCGGCCCGCTCAAGGCGCGCATCTACCGCCCCGAAGGCACGGGCCCCGTTCCCACCATCGCCTTCTTCCATGGCGGCGGATTCGTCATCGGCGACCTGGACACGCACGACAACATGTGCCGCGACATCTGCCGCGGCGCGGGCGCCGTGGTGGTGGCGGTGGATTACCGCCTCGCCCCCGAGCACCCCTTCCCCGCCGGCATCGAGGACGCGGTGGCGGCGGCCCGCTGGGTGGTGGCCCATGCGCGCGAGCTCGGCGGCAACGACGCCGTCGGCGTGGCGGGCGACAGCGCGGGCGGCAACTTCTCGGCCGTGGTGGCGCAGCAGTTGCGCGATGCGGGCATTTCGCTGGCGGCGCAGTTCCTCATCTACCCCGCGACCGACCATGCGCTGGCCGCCTACCCCAGCATCGAGCAGAACGGCAAGGGCTACTTCCTCGAAGCCGACACCATGGCCTGGTTCTACGGTCACTACGTGTCGGGCTTCGACGGCGACCCGCTGGATCCGCGCCTGGCACCGCTGCAGGCCAGGAACCTGGCCAACCTGCCCGCGGCCGTGGTGGTGACGGCCGAATTCGATCCGCTGCGCGATTCGGGTGCCGCCTATGCCCAGGCGCTGCAGGCGGCAGGCAACCAGGCCGAGCACATCGCAGGCCCCGGCCTGATCCACGGCTTCTTCGACATGGGCCGCTGGTCGCCCGGCGCGCAGGCGGTCATCCAGCGCAGCATCCGGCGTTTCGGCGAAGTGCTGCGCGGCGCCTGATCGGCCGGGGCGGCGTGCCTTGCTCCGCGAATGATTCCGAGGTGCGGCCCTTCAGGCCGCCTCAGCGCACGCTGAAGCTCACCGGCCTGGCCAGCGCCAGCGGCTTGCCGTCGGCATTGCCGATCAGCTCCAGCCTGGTGCTGTAGTCGCCGCGGGGCGGGCTGAGCCAGACTTCGGTCTGCCCGCCGTCGAGCTCGATCACCTCGGGCTTCTGTCCGTTGCGCTCCAGCGTCAGGCGGAAGTGCCCGGTGCCGTCCACCTTGGGCGCGGCGTGCGACACGTTGTAGCCGCTGGCATGGAACTGCACGCGCATGGGCAGCTGCACCGCGCCGCGATCGGCCGCGCCCAGCACCTCGATGCGCTGCGGGCCCAGCACGTCGGCCGGCTTCACGTCCTTGTTCTGCTTGGTCACCGTGATGCGCATCGGCTTGCTGTAGACGAAGTAAGGGATGTGGCCCTGGTCGGCCAGCACCAGGCGCAGCGTGTAGCTGCCCGGCGGCAGATCGACAACCGCTTCCATCTGGCCCTTGCCGAAGTGCACGTACTTCTCGGTAAAGGGCAGCGGCTTCTTGAAGTCCAGCGGCAGCGGCTGGTCGATCAGCAGGTGGTGGTGCCCGGCGCGGCCGGCCGTCTTGCCCGCCGGCACAATGCCGCGCATGCTCAGGCCGAAGCGCGCGACAAAGGGCGCTTCCACGCTGGCGCCGTCCTTCAGGTTGGTGAAGTAGGCCTCGGGCGACCAGCTCGGCGGCACCACCACCCAGGGGTGCGACGGCAGGTCGGCCAGGTCGGTGTCAGCCGGCGGCGTCTGCGCGTGGGCCGCTCCCGCCAGCAGGCAGGCCGCCACAGCGGCAAGGGCCAGAATTTTCGAGGCCTTGATCCCCACCACCCGCAGAGTCATGTGACACCTTTTGTTTCAATCGGTGATGGATTGTGGCTGCAAAAGCAGGCCGCCCGACGGGTGGAAATCGGGTGTTTTTCACGAAGGCGATCAGCCCTGCTGGAAACCCTGCAGCACGTTCACCGCGTTGACGCCTACCTCGGCCACCGCGTAGCCGCCCTCGAACACGAAGACCGTGGGCAGGCCGGCGCGGGCCAGGTCCTCGCCCATGCGCAGGTAGTCGTCGCTCTTCAGGCTGAAACCCGCCACGGGGTCGCCCTCGAAGGTATCGACACCCAGCGACACCACCAGTGCCTCGGCGCCCGTCGCCGCGATGCCTTGCAGCGCCTGCGCCAGCGCGGCGCGCCAGGTGGCGAAGTCGGTGCCGCGCGCCAGCGGCAGGTTCTGGTTGAAGCCCAGGCCTTCGCCCGCGCCGCGCTCGTCGGCATGGCCCAGGTAGTAGGGGTAGTCGGTGCGCGGGTCGCCATGCAGGCTGGCCACGTGCACATCCGCGCGCTCGTAGAAGATGGCTTGCGTACCGTTGCCGTGGTGGTAGTCCACGTCGAGCACCGCGACCTTCGCGGCACCGGCGTTGCGCAGCGTCTGCGCAGCAACGGCGGCGTTGTTGAGAAAGCAGTAGCCGCCGTAGAAATCGGCGCCCGCATGATGGCCCGGCGGCCGCGTCAGCGCGAAGGCCGCGCGCTCGCCACCGGCGACGCGGCTGGCCGCGGTCCATGCGCAGGCGGCGCCATGGCGTGCGGCCTGCCAGCTGCCGGCCATGAGCGGCGTGCCCGCATCGAAAGCGAACAGGCCCACACGCGCCGGGAAGCTCGTCGGCAGCACATCGCGCCGCATGCCGGGCGCGGGCCAGTAGGAGGGCAGCACGTCGAGCGCCGCGTTGGCCGGGTCGAGCGCGATCCATTCGTCCCACGCGCCGGCCAGGAAGTCGAGGTAGTGCGGCGCGTGGATCGCGCGCAGCAGCGTATCGCCGAAGCCATCGTCCGGCTTGCTCACCGGGCCGAGCTTGCGGGCGTTCAACTCCTCGAGCACATGGTCGACACGCGCCGGCACTTCGAAGCTGGGTACCAGCTGGCCGCGGAACATCTCCATGCGGCCCTGGTGCAGCGCGTGCTGCTCGTTGTAGATGGTCAGCATGCTGGTGTCCTCCTTCTTCTGGTCAGCGGTCGAGCACCGGGCGCAGGGCCTGGCCGGTGTGGGTGCCGATCTTCACCAGCTCCTGCGGCGGTGCCGCCGCCACCACCTGGCCGCCGCCATTGCCGCCCTCGGGGCCGAGGTCGATCACCCAGTCGGCTTCGGCGATGAGGTCCAGGTCGTGCTCGATCACCACCACGCTGTGGCCGCCGTTGACCAGCCGGTGCAGCACGTGGATGAGCTTTTCCACGTCGGCCATGTGCAGGCCGACGGTGGGTTCGTCGAGCACGTACAGCGTATGCGGCGCCTTGTTGCCGCGGCGCGTGACGTCGTCGCGAACCTTGCTCAGCTCGGTGACGAGCTTGATGCGCTGCGCCTCGCCGCCCGAGAGCGTGGGCGAGGGCTGGCCCAGCGTGAGGTAGCCCAGGCCCACGTCCTGCAGCAGCTTCAGCGGATGCGCGATGTTGGGCATGCTGGCGAAGAACTGAACCGCCTCGTCCACCTCCATCTGCAGCACGTCGCCGATGCTCTTGCCGCGCCAGCTCACGGCCAGCGTCTCGGGGTTGAAGCGGGCGCCGTGGCAGGCCTCGCAGGGCACCTTCACGTCGGGCAGGAAGCTCATCTCGATGGTGCGAACGCCTGCGCCCTCGCACACCGGGCAGCGTCCCTCGCCGGTGTTGAAGCTGAAGCGGCCCGGGCCGTAGCCCCGCGCCTTGGCCTCCAGCGTGTCGGCGAAGAGCTTGCGGATGGTGTCCCAGAAGCCGATGTAGGTGGCGGGGCAGCTGCGGGGCGTCTTGCCGATGGGCGTCTGGTCCACTTCGAGCACGCGGTCGATGGTCTCGTAGCCTTCCAGCGAGGCGCAGCCGGCCCAGGCCGGTCGCTTGCCCGCCGCGTCCGCGTCGCGGCCCGCCTTGGTGCTGCGCTGCTGCGCAATCGCCTGCACGTTGGCCAGCAGCACGTCGCGCGCCAGCGTCGACTTGCCCGAGCCGCTCACGCCGGTGATGACCACCAGGCGCTGCAGCGGAACGGACGCCGTGACGCTCTTGAGGTTGTGCATGCTGGCGCCGCGCACGGTGAGCCACTGCGTCACGCCCTCTCCTTCCTGCGGGAGAGAGTTGGGGAGAGGGAGAAAGACCGGGCGACGCTCGTGCAGCGGATGGCGGATGGCATCGCGCAGGTAGCGGCCGGTGAGCGAACCCTCGGCCGCCTGGATGTCGGCCAGCGCCCCTTCGGCCACCACCCGGCCGCCGCGCTTGCCGGCGCCGGGGCCGATGTCGATCACGTGATCGGCGCGGCGGATGGTGTCCTCGTCGTGCTCCACCACCACCAGCGTGTTGCCCTTGTCGCCCAGCTTGTGCAGCGCATTGAGCAGGATCTGGTTGTCCCGCGCATGCAGGCCGATGGTGGGCTCGTCCAGCACGTAGCACACGCCCTGCAGGTTACTGCCCAGCTGCGCGGCCAGGCGGATGCGCTGCGCCTCGCCGCCCGAGAGCGTGGGCGCGCCGCGGTCCAGCGTGAGGTAGCCCAGGCCCACTTCTTCCAGGAATTCGAGGCGGCTCCTGATTTCCGGCACCAGGTCGCGCGCGATGTCGGCCTCGCGGCCGCCGAGTTGCAGGGTCTCGAACCAACGGCGGATGTCGCTCACGCTCATGCGCGCCAGCTCGGCGATGCCGATGCCGTCGATGCCGCTGCCGCCCTCGCCGAAGATCACCGCACGCGCCGTGGCATTGAGCCGCGTGCCTTCGCAGGTCGGGCACGCCACCTCGCCCACGTCGTCCAGTTCGGGCTCGGCAAAGGTCTGCTCGCGCCCGCGCTGGTCGTCGGCCAGCACCGAGTCGTCGAACACCTTGCGCTGCTCCTTGCTGAGCTTGACGCCCGTGCCCACGCAGTCGGGGCACCAGCCGTGCTTGCTGTTGTAG
Organism: Pseudomonadota bacterium; assembly: GCA_018241905.1. Lineage (GTDB taxonomy): Bacteria > Pseudomonadota > Gammaproteobacteria > Burkholderiales > Burkholderiaceae_C > Variovorax. Next base: position 2,140 of record JAFECZ010000125.1, on the reverse strand, counting down.
GAGAACAGGCGCGGGTCCAGCTCGGCATAGCTGGTGGCGCACACCGGGCAGGCGCGCAGCGTGGAGTACACATGCGCCTTGCCGATGCCGTCGGTGGGTGCGCCGGCCATCATCGCGCCGCGCAAGCCGGTCAGCTCGCTCAGCACGTGCACCACGCCCTTGCCGTGCTCCAGCGCCGTGGTCAGCGCGTCGCGCAGTTGCGCCTCGTTCTGGGGCAGCACGTCCAGGCTGGCCACCGGCAGCTCGATGCTGTGCTCCTTGAAGCGGTCGATGCGCGGGAAGTTGGTGGTGGGCAGGAAGGCGCCATCCACCCGCAGGTGCGTGTAGCCGCGCGGGCGGGCCCAGTCGGCCAGCTCTGTGTAGACACCCTTGCGGTTGCTCACCAGCGGCGCCAGCAGGCCGATGTGCTGGCCCTTGAAGTTCCTCAATATCTGCGCGGCGATGCTGTCGGGCGTCTGCGGCTGCACCGGCGTGTTGTCGTGGATGCAGTGCTGCACGCCCAGCTTCACGAACAACAGGCGAAGGAAATGCCACACCTCGGTGGTGGTGCCCACCGTGCTCTTGCGCCCGCCGCGCGACAGGCGCTGCTCGATGGCCACCGTGGGCGGAATGCCGTACACCGCATCCACCTCGGGCCGGCCCGCCGGTTGCACGATGGAGCGCGCATAGGCGTTGAGCGATTCGAGATAGCGCCGCTGCCCCTCGTTGAACAGGATGTCGAAGGCCAGCGTGGACTTGCCCGAGCCGCTCACGCCGGTCACCACGCTGAACTTGCCGCGCGGAATGTTGACCGACAGGTTCTTCAGGTTGTGCTCGCGCGCATGCACGATCTCGATGGCGTCGCGGCCCGGCGCGGGTTGCGCGTGGCCGGCGTAGCTGCGCAGCACCTTCTCGGCCGCCTTGAAGGCGCCGGGGCCGATGGTGTTCTCGTAGTCGGCCAGCGCCGCGCCGGTGAGCGAGGCGCGGTTCTCGCGCACCTGCTCGGGCGTGCCCTCGGCCACGATCTGGCCGCCACCCTCGCCGCCCTCGGGGCCGAGGTCGACGAGCCAGTCGCTGGCGCGGATCACGTCCAGGTTGTGCTCGATCACCACCAGCGAATGGCCGGCGTCGAGCAGCTTGCGCAGCGCGCGCATGAGGCGTGCGATGTCGTCGAAGTGCAGGCCGGTGGTGGGCTCGTCGAACAGGAACAGCGTGCCCTTGCGCGCCAGCGGCTGCTTGCTGGCGGAGCTGGTCTTGGCCGCCTCGGCAAGGAAGCCCGCCAGCTTCAGGCGCTGCGCCTCGCCGCCGCTGAGCGTGGGCACGGGCTGGCCCAGCTTCACATAGTCCAGGCCTACGTCGACGATGGGCTGCAGCACGCGCTGCACCTCGCGGTCGTTGGCGAAAGCTGCAAGCGCCTCGGCCACGGTGAGCTCCAGCACATCGGCCACGTTGAGCACGCGGCCGGCGCGCTCCACCGTCACTTCGAGGATCTCGGGCCGGTAGCGCTTGCCGTCGCAATCGGGGCAGCGCAGGTACACGTCCGACAGGAACTGCATCTCCACATGCTCGAAACCCGAGCCGCCGCAGGTGGGGCAGCGCCCATCGCCGCTGTTGAAGCTGAACTTGGCGGCGGTGTAGCCGCGCTGCTTCGCGAGCGGCGCGGTGGCGTAGATCTCGCGGATGGCATCCCACGCGCCCACATAGCTCGCAGGGTTGGAGCGCGCCGTCTTGCCGATGGGCGACTGGTCGACGAACACCACGTCGCTCAGGTGGTCCGCACCCAGCAGCCGGTCGTGCTCGCCCGGCGTCTCGGTCGCCTTGCCGAAGTGGCGCATCAGTGCCGGCGCCAGCACGTCCTGGATGAGCGTGGACTTGCCCGAGCCGCTCACGCCGGTGACGCACACCAGGCGCTGCAGCGGCAGCTCCACCGTCACGTTCTTCAGGTTGTGCTCGCGCACGCCCTCGAGGATGAGGCGCGGCGTGGCATCGCCCACCGGGCGCTTGAAGCCCATGCCGATGGTCTTGCGCCCGCCCAGGTAGGCGCCCGTGAGTGTCTCGGCGCTGCGCAGCGCCTGCGTGGCGCCGTCGAACACGATCTGCCCGCCGCGGGCGCCGGGCCCCGGGCCCATGTCGATGATGCGGTCGGCCGCGAGCATGACGG
>JAFECZ010000124.1 GCA_018241905.1 Pseudomonadota bacterium | reverse complement strand
ACGTGCTGGCCCGCCCGCACCGCCACGAGTACTTCCAGATCCAGGTGAGCATGGAAGGCGGCTCGCAGCAGGTCATCGGCGGCGCGCTTCGCCCTTTCGGCGCGGGCCACCTGAGCTTCGTGCTGCCCTACAGGCTCCATGTGGTGCCGCACCCGCCGGACGCGCGCTACGCCATCGTCAATTTCGACCAGGGCTTCCTGTGGCCCGAACTGGACGTGGAATCGCTCGAGCTGGAGGAGGTGAGCATCGCCCGCGTGCCCGAACTGGCGCCCTTCCTGTTCCAGGAGTACATCGACTTCCATTTCGATGCGGCGGATTTCGCGCGCATCCTCGCCTGGCTCGACGAGATGGCGGCGCTCAACCAGGCGCGCGGCTTGGCCGCGACGGCGGCCATCCGCGGCATCCTGCTGCAGATCCTGGCGCTGTCATGCGCGCGGCACGGCGACGCATTGCGGGCCCAGGCCTCGCAGCATGGCGGGCGCAGCTCGCGGCGCGACGCGTTGCAGCGCGTGATGCGCTACGTGCGCGAACACCTGCACGAAGAGATGTCGCTGCAGGACGCAGCAGCTGCCGCCATGCTCTCGCCCAACTACCTGGCGCACCTGCTCAAGAAGCAGACCGACCGCACCTTCACCGAACTGGTGACCGAGCGGCGCATCGAGCAGGCCAAGGAGCTGCTGCTGGCCTCCGGCGCCAACATCGGCGCCGTGGCCACGCAGTGCGGCTTTCGCGATGCCGACTATTTCAGCCGGCGGTTCCGGCAACAGGTGGGCCTGACGCCCAGGGCCTTTCGCGACCGGAACAAGGCCTTGCTCTAGACGTCGAAGAACACCGTTTCCTTGTCACCCTGCATGTGGATGTCGAAGGTGTAGGTGACCTGGCCGCCTTCTTCGCTGCGCTGCGCGACGAGCGTGTCGCGGCGCTCGGCCGGCACCTGGGCCAGCACGGGGTCCTTCGCGTTGGCCTTGGCTTCGTCGGCGAAGTAGATGCGGGTGAAAGTGTGCAGCAGCAGGCCGCGCATGGTGACGATCACGCCGATGAAGGGCGCCTCGCCGGCCGCGTTGGCGCCCGGCTTCACCGTCTGGAACACGAAGCGGTTGCCTGCCTCGGTGCCGGTGCCCATGCGGCCGAAGCCGCGGAAACCGCGTGCGCGAGCATCTTCCACCGAGGCGGGGTAGTGGCCTTCGCCGTCGGGCTGGCAGATTTCCACCAGCGCATCGTTGATCGGCTTGCCGTCGCCGTCGATCACGCGGCCCACCAGGCGGATGCGCTCGCCGCGCGCGCCCTCCAGCGCCACGCGGTCGTCGAAGGGCTGGTCGAAGTCGTAGCCGTACTGGGCCGCCGCCAGGCCGTAGGCAAAGTAGGGGCCCACCGTCTGCGACGGGGTCTGGCCGTAGTTGGTCTGAAGTGCGCTCATCAAGGTCATGGTGCGTCTTCCTGTGGTCTCAGCGGTTCTCGAAGGGCGTCTCGTCGCTGCCGCGCAGCACGATGTCGAACTGGTAGCCCAGGGCGTAGTTTTCTTCGGTGATGTCCAGGCTGAAGTCGGCGATCAGGCGGTTGCGGTATTTCTCGGGCGTGCCGGTGACCATCGGGTCGTATTGCAGCAGCGGGTCGCCGGGGAAATACATCTGCGTGACCAGGCGGCTGGCGAAGTGCTCGCCGAACAGCGACAGGTGGATGTGCTGCGGACGCCATGCGTTGGGGTGGTTGCCCCAGGGGTAGGCGCCGGGCTTGATGGTGAGGAAGCGGTAGCGGCCCTCGTTGTCGGTCATGCAGCGGCCGGCGCCCAGGAAGTTGGGGTCCAGCGGCGCGTCGTGCTGGTCCACCTTGTGCACGTAGCGGCCGGCGGCGTTGGCCTGCCACAGTTCCACCAGCGTGTTGCGCACCGGGCGCTTGCGCTCGTCCAGCACCTGGCCGGTGAGGATCATGCGCTCGCCCAGCGGCTCGCCGTTCACGCGGGCGTTGCGGGTCAGGTCGTGGTCCAGGTCGCCGATGCTGTCGTGGCCGTACACCGGCTGGCGCAACTCGGCCATCGAGGCCTTCAGGGGAATCAGCGGCTTGGTCGGCCCGCGCTTGGCCGTGGACTTGTAGCCGGGGTAGAGGTAGGCGGGGTGGCTTTCCCAGTCGCGTGGGTCGAGCTTGGCCATCGTGGGGTCTCCTTGGGGAACGAGAGAGAGGGGATTCGGTGCAAAGAACTGTAAGACCGGCATTTGATGATGTAAATTGAACAATCCAACCATTTGCATCACTGCTGGTAATTGAAAAAGCCGTCGTCTTCCACCGCCCTGGCGTTTGCGCGCAACGTGCAGTTGCGCCACCTGCGCTGCTTTGTCGCCATTGCACAGGAGCGTCACCTGGCGCGTGCGGCCGAGCGGCTGGCCTTGAGCCAGCCGGCCATGTCCAAGACGCTGACCGAACTGGAGGAGCTGGCCGGCACCCGGCTGGTCGAGCGCGGCGGCGCCGGCCGGCGCGGCGTGCAGGGGCTCACGGCCGCGGGAGAACAGTTGCTGGCCCAGGCGCTGCGCGTGCTGGAAGCCATCGACGCCAGTGCCCAGTCCGTGGCGCCCGTGGCCGGCGGCGGGCGGCTGGAACGCCTGCGCATCGGTGCGCTGCCCAGCGTGGCGCCTTCGCTGCTGCCGCAGGCCCTGGCCCGGCTTCGTGCGCAGCGCCAGGGCCTGCAGATCGTGGTGAAGACGGCCGCCAACGCCGTGCTGCTGGACGACTTGCGAGCCGGCGAGCTGGACGTGGTGGTCGGGCGCATGAGCGATCCGTCGCTGACCAGCGGCTTGAGCTTCGAGCTGCTGCACACCGAGCCGCTGGCCTTCGTCGCCCGGCCCGGCCATCCGCTGGCCAAGCGGGGCGCATCGGCCCGCGCGGCGCTGGCCTATCCGCTGGTGATCTACGCCGAAGGCACCATCCCGCGCCACCACACCGAAAGCTTCCTGGCCAGCCTGGGCCTGGCGCTGCCGGTGGATGCGCTGCAGACGCTGGACGTGGCGGTGGCCGGCGCGCTGGTGGCGGGTTCGGACAGCATCTGGATCACGCCGCTGGGCGCCGCCCGCAACGACCTGGCCCAGGGCCGACTGGTGCGCCTGCGCATCGCCACGCCCGGCACCGACGAGCCGGTGGGCCTTCTGCTGCGCACCGACGCGGCGCCATCGCCTGCCCGCGCTGCGCTGGTGGCGCTGCTGCGCGACGAGGCTCGGCGGCTGTCGCGTGGCGGCTGAAGAAGCCAGCGCTGCACGACAATGCCACGCACATCTCCACATCCCTCATCCGATTGAAGTGAAAGCCGACGACAACATGAAGCATGCATGGATCGACACCGACATGGGCTTCGACGACCTGGCCGCCGTGCTCACCGTCATGCACACGACCGACTGGTGCGTGGACGGCATGTCGCTGGTGGCCGGCAACGCGCCGCTGGACGTGGTGACCGACAACGCGCTGCGTTCCGCCGCGTATTTCGGCTGGGGCTTTCCGATTCACGCCGGTTGCGCCAAACCGCTGGCCGGCGAGCTTGTCACGGCGCAGAACATCCTTGGCGACGACGCCATGGCCTCGGCCGGCCGCAGCCTCCCCAAGGTGCGCAGTGCGCTGGCTTCCAGCGATGCGGTGTCCGCCCTGGCCAACTACCTCGCGTCGGCCTCGCAGCCGGCCACGGTGCTGGCGCTGGGCCCGCTCACCAACATCGCGAAAGTGCTGCAGGCCCGCCCCGAGTTGGCGGGGCGCATCGGCCAGCTCATGTGGATGGGCGGCAGCGCCGGGCCGGGCAACCACACGGCGGCGGCGGAGTTCAATGCGGCGGTCGATCCGGAATCGATCAACGTGGTGATCGAAGCCGGCGTGGAACTGCACATGGTGGGCCTGGACGCCTGCCGCCAGGTGCGCGCGCACGCCAGCGATGCGCAGGCGTTGCGCGCACTGGGCACCGACAAGGCGCAGGTGCTGGCCGACCTACTGCTCGGCTACGTGCGCATCGCCAGCCCCGACGGTTCGCTGCCCATGTCGCTCTACGACCCGACGTCGGCGGCTGCGCTGGTCGCGCCGCAGGGCATGCAGTTCAAGCCCGCGCACCTGGTGGCCGAATGCAAGGGCGAGCACACGCGCGGCATGACGGTGGTCGAATGGCGCGTGCCGCGGCGCGCCAAGGCCAATGCGCAAATTGCCAGCGTGGCCGACGAGGGCCTGCTGCGCCGCGTGGTGCTGGAGGCGCTGGCGCGCGCCGCCGGCGGCTGATCAGTCCCTCGGCACCCAGCCGTCAGGCACGGCCTTCAGCAGCGGGCTGTCGAACACGCCGACGACACGCGCCGCGCGTTCCGCGCCGAGCTGTTCCGTCCATCGGCGGCCCTGCAGCATTGCAACCCCGCATGCCACCACCTGGCCGCCCAGCGATTCGATCAGGTCCCAGGCCGCCAGCAACGTGGTGCCGGTGCTGACGGCGTCGTCGACCAGCACCAGGCGCTTGCCGTCGATCAGCGGGCGAAGATGCGGGTCGAGGTAGATGCGCTTGCCCGGCGTGGGCGAGGTGATCGATTGCACCGGCGCGGACAGCGCCTCGTCGTACCAGAACTTGCGCGAATACCCCATCGGCAGGTAGCGCGGATGGCCCAGCGCGCGCGCCACCACCGGCGCCAGCGACAGGCCGAGCGTGGGCAGCCCGATCACCAGGTCGGGTGCGCAGGCCGACAGGCCCCCGGCCAGCATCGTGCCCAGCGTCTCGACCACGTCGAGCGATGCATGGTTGACCAGCAGCGAAGCCACCGCATGCGCCGGCTCGCTGGCCAGCTGCCGGATCGGCAGCACCAGCACCCGCCCGTCGGGCAGGCGCGCCGGATAGCCGAACTGCCAGGGCGCCTCGGGCCGCGCGACCTCATCGGCCGCGACGATGCGCTGCCAGTAGTGGGTGGTGGGTTCGGTGAAGTGGCGGGCGCTCAAGACATTTCCTCGAGCTGCCGCGACGGATCGGGCACCGGCGTGGCCGCCAGCAGCCGCTGCGTGTAGGGGTCGCTCGGCGCATCGAGCACGGCGTCGGCGCTGCCGCTTTCCACCACGCGGCCATGGTGCATCACCATCACCCGGTCGGCCAGGGCGCGCACCACGCCGAGGTCGTGCGTGATGAAGAGGTACGAGAGCTTTCTTTCGCGCTGCAGGTCGGACATCAGCCGCAGGATCTGCGCACGCACCGAGACGTCGAGTGCCGACACCGGCTCGTCCGCCACGATCAGCGAGGGGTTGGAAGCCAGCGCCCGCGCAATGCCCACCCGCTGGCGCTGGCCGCCGGACAGCTCGTGCGGCAACCGGTCGCGGAAGTGCGCCGCGGGCAGCCCCACCTGGTCGAGCAGCGCGTCGATTTCCCGCGCGGCGGCGCGGCCATCGAGCCTGCGGTGATAGGCCAGCGGCAGGGCGATGCTCTGGCCGATGGTGCGGCGCGGGTTGAGCGAGCCGCCCGTGTCCTGGAACACCACCTGCACTTCGCGCCGGAAGCTTCGCGCCGCCTCGCCCGCGTGCGAGGCGATGTCGGCGCCCTTGTAGAGGATGGTGCCTTCGCTGGGCGGCGTCAGCCCCAGCAGCATGCGCCCGAGGGTGGTCTTGCCGCTGCCGCTTTCGCCCACCAGCGCCAGCACTTCGCCGGCATGGATGGCAACCGAGACGTCGTCCACCGCGCGCTGCATCTGCCGCGCGCGGAACAGGCCGGCGCTGCCGCGTACCGGGAAGAGCCGGCTCAGGTTGCGTGCCTCGAGCAGCGGCGTCGGGGTCGTGGTGCTGGTCATGACGGCATGGTCTCCTTGCGGCGCTGCCACGCGTCGGCGGCGGCTGGCTCATTGCTCAGGTGGCAGCGGTCCGCGCCGCTGCCGTTCGCCTGCAGCAGCGGCGGCGCGCTGGTGTCACACAGGCCGCCGCGCGCGATGGGGCAGCGCGGATGAAAGCGGCAACCCTCCGGCCAATGGCCGGCGATGGGCACGCTGCCGGGAATGGAGAACAGGGCCTGCGCGCGCGACTGCGGGTTCAGGATGCTGCCGAGCAAGCCCTGCGTGTAGGGGTGGCGGGGCGCGGCGAAGAGCGGCGCCACCGTGTTCGATTCGACCAGCTGGCCGGCATACATCACGTTGACGCGCTGGCAGGTCTCGGCGACCACCGCGAGATCGTGGGTGATGAGCAGGATGCCCAGGTCGAGCTCCTTGCGCAGGCGCATCAGCAGCTTCAGGATGCCGGCCTGCACGGTCACGTCCAGGGCCGTGGTCGGCTCGTCGGCGATCAGCAGCGCAGGGCGCATGGCCAGCGCCGCCGCAATGAGGATGCGCTGGCGCATGCCGCCCGAAAGCTCGTGCGGATACTGGCGCGCCACGCGCGCGGCGTTGGGCAGCTCCATCATGTCCAGCAGTTCGAGCACGCGCGCTTGCAGCCCCTCGGTGCGGCCGTGCGCAAGCAGCGGTTCGGCGATCTGGCGGCCCACCGGCATCAGCGGGTCAAGGTAGCTGGTCGGGTCCTGGAACACCATGCCGACCTGCGCGCCGCGCGCCGAGCGCAGGTCGGCGGGCGCCAGCTGCGCCAGGTCGCGGCCCTCGAGCAGCACCTGCCCCGCCGCCACCCGCGCCAGCGGCGAGGGAAAGAGGTTCATGATGGCGAAGGCCGTCATCGACTTGCCCGAGCCCGACTCGCCCACCAGGCCCACGGCCTCGCCGCGGCGCACCGTGAGCGACAGGTCGTTCACCACCCGAAGCGCATTCGAACCCCGGCCGATGTCGACCGACAGGCCGCGCACTTCGAGCAAGGGTTCGGCGTGTTGTTGCTGATGCTGCTGGCTCACTTGGCATGTCCCCGCGGATTGAGCGCATCGTTCAGCGCGTCGCCCAGGACGTTGAACGACAGCACGGTGAGCGCGATCGCCAGGCCCGGAAAGGCCGACATCCACCAGGCGCTGCGCAGGTACTGCTGCGCATCGTTGAGCATCGCGCCCCACGACACGTGGTTGGGGTCGCCCAGCCCGAAGAAGCTCAGGCTGGCCTCGATGAGGATGGCCATGGCGATGTCCAGGGAGCCCAGCACGATGATCGGCGCCGCCGCGTTTGGCAGAATTTCGCGCACGATGATGGCGCCGTGCCCCATGCCCGCCACCCGCGCCGCATCGACGAACTGCGACTGCGCCAGCGATGCGACCGAGGCGCGCACCACCCGCGCCAGTTGCGGCCACGAGAGCGCGGCAATCACCAGGATCATCTTCGGAACGCTGGTGCCGAACAGCGCAATCACGATCAGCGCCACCACGAAGCGCGGCAGGGTCTGGAAGAACTCGGCAATGCGCATCAGCACGGTGTCGAGCCAGCCGCCGAAGTAGCCCGCCAGCGCGCCGACGATCACGCCGGCGACCACGGCGCACAGCGCGCTCAACACGCCCACGGTGAGCGAGATGCGGGTGCCGAAGACCACGCGCGCCCAGATGTCGCGGCCCAGGTCGTCGGTGCCCAGCCAGTGGCCGGGCGAGAGCGGCTCCAGCAGGGAGCTGTCGCCGCCGACCAGCGGGTCGTAGCCGCCGGCCACCGGCGCGAAGAGCGCCAGCGCGAACAGCAGCACCAGGAAGGCCAGGGCCAGCAGCGTGGTCGGCCGGCGCAGCAGGCGCCGCCGGAAGCCGGCCTTGCGCAATGGGGTGCCCACGATCGGGGCCAGTGACGTGTCGCTCATTGGAAAACCTTCGTGCCTCGCACTGCGGTGCAAGCACCCTTCGCAGCGGCCGGGCGGGCGCTCATGCTCGCTCGATCCGCGGATCGATCAGCCGATGGATGATGTCGGTGACCAGGTTGGCCAGGACCACCGTGACCGACACCATCAGCAAGATGGCCAGCATCACCGGGTAGTCGCGCTTGGAAATCGACTCGTACAAGAGCCGTCCGATGCCCGGCCAGGCGAACACCGCCTCGATCAGGGCCGAGCCGGCGAGCACGAAGCCGACGTTGTAGCCAATCACGGTGAGCACCGGCGCCGCGGCATTGCGCAGCGCATGCACCACGATCACCGTCCATTCCGAGGCACCGCGCGAGCGCGAGGCCAGGATGAAGTCGGCGTTCATCACTTCCAGCATGGCGGCGCGGGTGATGCGGGTGATGAGCGTGAGGTAGCGCAGCGACAAGGCAAAGGCCGGCAGCACCAGGTAGGACAGGTGCTGCACGAAACCCTCGAAGCCCGGCGCCGCGCCGCGCACCGGGTTGTTGCCCTGCGATGGCAGCCAGCCCAGCCAGATGGCGAACACCAGGATCAGCAGCTGGCCGAGCCAGAAATCGGGAATGGAATAGCCCGCCGACGAGGCGCCCTGGATGGCCGAGTCGGCCAGCCCGCGGCCCGTGCGCGAGGCCGAGCGCGCGGCGATCACGCCGAAGACGATGCCCAGCACGCTGGCAAAGGCGAGCGCGCTCAGCGTGAGCTCCAGCGTGGCGCCGAGCCGGTCGAGAATGAGCGAGGCCACCGGTTGCTGGTTGGCGAAGGAATAGCCGAAGTCGCCGCGCACCACCTTGCCCAGGTAGTTCAGCAGTTGTACCCACACCGGCTGGTCCAGGCCGAACTCGCGGCGCATCTGCTCCAGGTATTCGGGCGGGGCCGGAAAGTCGCCCACCAGCAGCGTGATCGGATCGCCCGGCGTGAAGGCGATCAAGAGGAAGTTGAGCACCACCACCGCCAGCAGCAGCGGAACGGCGTGCAGCAGGCGCCGCAGGATGAAGGAAAGCATCGACGGGGGCGGGCTGATCCGGTCAGTCGACGCGCTTCACGCCGGCCCACTGGTCGCGGGCGTCGAGCGCGGGGAACACGCCGCTGAGCTTCCTGCTTGCCGTGTCGACCGTCTCCTCGTCGAACAGCACCAGCGTCGGCAGGTCCTCGTTGAGGATCACCTGCAGCTCCTTGTAGAGCTTGGCGCGCACTTCGCGCTCGGTGGCGGTGGCCGCGCGGCTGAGCAGGTCGTCGACCTTGGGGTTGGAGTAGCCGCTGGCGTTGGTGTTGGGCGAGGTGCCGGTGTAGGTGTTGTACAGGCGGGTGTAGCCGATGGCGGGGTCGCCGGCCGAGAAGTAGGAGCCCAGCATCATGTCGTAGTCGCGCTTGGCGAACACGCGGTCGTAGTACACCGAGCGCTCCAGCGGCTCCAGCTTCACTTCCAGGCCGATCTGGCGCAGGTTGTCCTGGATGATCTGCGACTGTGCCCGCATCTGCGCGCGGCTGGCGTCGAAGGGCATCCGCACCGTCGTGTTGCCGGGCTTGACGCCGGCCTTCTCGAACAAGGCCTTGGCGCGCGCGGCATCGAGCGGGTACTTCTTCGCGTAGCTCACCTCGTCGTTGAAGAGCCACTTGAAGCCGTCGCCGAAGGCGCCCGCGCCGGGGCGGGCGATGCCGTTCATGGCCTGCTTGACCAGGCGCTGGCGGTCGATGGCAAAGGCCGCCGCGTGGCGCGCCTCCAGCTTCGAGAACAGCGGCGACTGCGTGTTGAACATGAGGAAATACACGGCCGGAATGTTCACGCCGCGGCGCGGTGCCAGGTTCTTGTCGGCCAGGATGCGCGGCACCTCGGACTTGGGCGTGTAGAAGTCCAGCAGCTCGTCCACCTCGCCGGTCTGCAGTGCCGGCGCGCGGTTGGCCGCCTGCGGAATGACCTGGAAGATGATCGATTCGAGAAATGGCTTGTCGCCGTCCCAGTACTGGTCGTTGCGCACCAGCTTGATGCTGGCGCCGCGCTTCCATTCGCCGAACTTGAAGGGGCCGGTGCCCACCGGTTTCTGGTTGGCAGGGTTGGTGCCGATGTTGCTGCCTTCGTAGAGGTGGCGCGGAAGAATCGGCGCGTCGAAAACCGTCAGCTGCGACATCAGGGGCGCATAGGGCTTCTGCAGCTTGACGACCACGGTATTGGCGTCGGGTGCATCGACCTCGATGCCCAGGTTCTTGAACACGGGCGCCGCGCGCGGATGCAGCTTGCCGACCACTTCCACCAGCGTGAACTTGACGTCGGCGCTGGAGAAGTCCTTTCCGTCGTGCCACTTCACGCCCTTGCGCAGCGTGAAGCGGTAGGTCTTGCCGTCGGGCGACACGGTCCATGCGGTGGCCAGCGAGGGCTTGGCGTTGTATTGCGGGTCGAGCCACACCAGGCCTTCGAGGATCTTGGCCGAGACGTCGCCGGCGGCGAAGTCGGTGGTGGTGCCCAGGTTCAGCGTCGGCGGATCGGCGTCGATGGCGAGCACCGCCGTGCCCTTGCCGGTGGCCGCGCGGCCGTAGCGGGTGGTGGACAGGCCGGCGGCGGCCAGTGCGCCCAGGGTGAGCTGGCGGCGGGTCAGGTGGGGGAGGGTGGGGCTCGTCATGTTGTTGTGGATCGTCGTCGTCGTCGTCGTCGGAGGCGTTCTTGCGCGGCCCGGGGCGCGGTATCGAAGGGCCCGAAGCGGCAGTGCCGATTATTGGCGTGGAAAATGCGGGTTCCGTGTGCTTTGAAGGCGGCCTTCCGATGATTTCAGTTCCCATCCATCCAGGCATCCGGGCCTCTACCGAGGAAATGGTGGGCCTGCGGCGGCAGATCCATGCCAACCCCGAGCTCGGCTACGAGGAGTTCCAGACCAGCGACCTGGTGGCCGAGCGGCTGGCCCGCTGGGGCTACGAAGTGCATCGCGGCATCGGCGGCACCGGCCTGGTCGGCACGCTCAAGGTCGGTGATGGCCACAAGCGGCTGGGCCTGCGCGCCGACATGGACGCGCTTCCGATGACGGAGACCACCGGCCTGCCCTGGGCCAGCCGCAAGACCGGCGCCATGCACGCCTGCGGCCACGACGGGCACACCGCCACCTTGCTGGCCGCGGCGCAGCTGCTGTCGGTCACCAAGGGCTTCAACGGCACGCTCAACCTCATCTTCCAGCCGGCCGAGGAAGGCCTGATGGGTGCCAAGCGAATGGTCGAGGAAGGGCTGTTCGAGCGCTTTCCCTGCGACGCGGTGTACGCCTACCACAACGAACCGGGCTTCGCGGCGGGGCAGTTCGGCTTCCTGCCGGGCGTGATCTACAGCTCGTCGGACACCGCCGTCATCACCATCGAGGGCAAAGGCGGCCACGGGGCCATGCCGCACACGACGGTCGACCCGATCATGGTCGCGGCGCACCTGATCCTGGCGCTGCAGACGCTGGTGTCGCGCGAGGTCGACCCCAACGACATGGCGGTGGTCACCGTCGGCGCGATGAGCGCCGGCAAGGCGCCCAACGTGATTCCCACCAGCGCCGAGCTGAAGCTGTCGATCCGCGCGCGCAAGCCCGAGGTGCGCGCCTTCTTGCGCGACCGCATCATCGCCATGGCGCAGGGCCAGGCGGCGGTGCACGGCGCCACCGCCACGGTCGACTACCAGTGGAAGATGCCGCCCTGCGTGAACGACGAGGCCGCGACCGAATTCGCCCTGCAGGTGGCGCGCGAGGCCATGGGCGAGAAGGCGCTGATTCCCGGCATGGCGCCGCTGCAGGCCAGCGACGACTTCGCCTTCATGCTGAACGCGGTGCCCGGCAGCTACTTCATCGTCGGCAACGGCGACGGCAAGCCCGGCAGCGGCCCGGGCTGCATGGTGCACAACACGGGCTACGACTTCAACGACGAGATACTGCCCAGCACGGCGAGCTACTGGGTCGCGCTGGTGCAGGCCTACCTGCGCTAGCCGACGAACTCAGTCGCGCGTGGCGCGCCGCTGCACGCAGGCGATGTAGGCCTCGCCGTCCGGCGGCCGGCCTGCGCGCTGCGACTCCCACATCATCTGCCCCAGGCACTCCATGGCCTCGTGGTGCGCCTCCAGCAGCGAGTCGCGGCGCGCGGCCAGCAGCTCCACCGCCTGGCGGATGCCGCGGGGCTGGTCGATGGAGCATTGCTCGCTGATCGACAGGTGCATGGCCAGGTGCAGGAAGGGGTTCT
>JAFECZ010000123.1 GCA_018241905.1 Pseudomonadota bacterium | reverse complement strand
CTTCGTGGACGCCGATGCGCAGCGCATGGCCGCGCAGTTCGACCGGCAATTGCGCCGGTGTCAGCGGATCGGGCAGCACCTGCTTGAAAAAAGCGCGCCAGCCGGTGGTGATGGCGATCAGCAACAGCCAGAGGGCCGCCATCGGCACGGAGAACTGCCAGGCGAACAGCGCCGCAACGCCGCAGTCGAGCAGGAACTGGAAGGCCAGCACCGCGCCGCTGGGCTGGGTGCTCAGGCGCAGGAGCTCGCTTTGAATGGCGGCGCGGTCCGCTTCGGTGGGGGAAGCGGAGGCCGCCGGGGCGTGCACGCCATCGCTGGCAGGCGCTGATGAAGGCGAAAGGCTCATCGCCGAACCACTATAGAGGAGCCGGGCGACAATTGGCACAATGAATTCGCTGCAATTGTTCCTGCCCTGCGCCGCCGGCGTCGAAGACCTGCTGGCCCAGGAAGTGCACCGGCTCACCGGCCTGGCGGGCAACGACCTGATGGTTGCCCGCGCCGGGGTTTTTGCCCGGGCAAGCTGGCGCGACGCCATGCTGCTGAACCTGCACGGTCGGCTGGCCCAGCGCGTGCTGGTGCAGCTGTCCCACACCCCCTACCGCAGCGAAAACGACCTGTACCAGGCGGCCAGTGCGGTGGCCTGGGAAAACTGGTTCACGCCGCGCCAGACCTTCAAGATCGAGACCACCGCGCAGCACAGCCCGCTGACCAGCCTGAACTTTGCCACCCTGCGCATCAAGGACGCCATTGCCGACCGCTTCCGCGCCAAGGCCGGCGGCGTGCGCCCCAGCATCGAGACACAGTGGCCCGACGTGCGCGTGTTCGCGCACCTGTCCACCGACCAGCTCACGCTGTACATCGATACCAGCGGCGAACCCTTGTTCAAGCGCGGCTGGCGCACCGACAAGGGCGATGCGCCGCTGAAGGAAACGCTGGCCGCCGCCATGCTCGCTGCCAGCGGCTGGTGGAACCCCGAGACCGGCGAGGTGTCGCAAGAGCCGCTGTACGACCCCTGCTGCGGCAGCGGCACCATTCCCATCGAGGCTGCGCAGCTTGCCAGCGGCATGCCTGCCGGCGGCCAGCGCCGCTTCGGCTTCGAGAAGCTCGCGCCGTTCCAGGCGCACGTGTGGCAGGGCCTGAAGCAGGAGGCGCAGGAGAAGGCGCAGGAGAAGGCCCGGCGCGATCCGGTGCCGGTGTTCGGCTCCGACGTGTCGCACCGCATGGTCGACTTCGCGCAGCGCAATGCCGAACGTGCGGGCGTCGCCTCGCTGGTCCAGCTGCGCGGCGGCGACGCCTTGCAGCGCATGCCGCCGGCCGAGGCCGGCGTGATCGTGCTCAACCCGCCCTACGGCGAGCGCATCGAGGTAGGCGGCGTGGCGCGCGCCGGTGCGCGCACGCGCGGCCCCGCAGCGGCGGCTTCGGGCACGCCCGGTGGCCGCGAGGCTGCGCAGACCGACGACGGCGGCGAGTTCTTCGAGCAGCTCTCTTCGCATTGGAAGAAGAACTACGCCGGCTGGACCGCCTGGGTGCTCACGCCCGACATGAAGCTGCCCTCGAAGATGCGCCTGAAGGAGTCGCGCCGCGTGCCGATGTGGAACGGGCCCATCGAATGCCGGCTGTTCCGCTTCGAGCTCAAGGCCGGCACCTTCCGCCCGCGCGAGGCATGAGCACGAGCGCGCCCGTCGTGCTGGACACCAACCTGGCACTGGACCTGCTGGTGTTCGACGACCCGGCGTGTGAGCCGCTGCAGGGCGCATTGGCGCGCGGCGAACTGCGCTGGATCGCCACCGCGGCCATGCGCGACGAGCTGGCCCGCGTGCTGGGCTACCCGCTCATCGCGGCGCGGCTGGCGCGCATGCAGCGCAGTGCGCAGCAGGTGCTGGACGTGTTCGATGCACAGGCGCAAGCGCTGCCGGCTGCGCCCGCTGCAGCGTGCAAATGCGACGACCCGGATGATCAGGTCTTCATCGACCTGGCGGTGGCGCATGGCGCGCTGCTTCTCAGCAAGGACCGCGCGGTGCTGGTGATGCGCAAGCAGCTGGCTGCGCTGGGCGTGTCGGTGGCGGCGCGCTACGAGACTGCGGCAGGCTGAGGCCGGCGGCCTCATCAGTGGTGGTGGTGGCGCCGCAGCAGCGGCTCCTTCGGCACGTCGCGTTCGGTGTCGTAGTCCCAGTCGTCCCAGCCGTCCAGTTGGGTCGAGGCCTGCAGGCTGGGCGCGGTGAGCAGGCGCAATGCCTCGTCCTCGCTGAGCACCTGGTCCAGCGCCACGTAGCGCATTTCGACGGTGCCGATCTCGATCGAGTCGCCGTGCGCGAGCTGGTGGCGGTCGATCAGCTCGCCGTTGACCAGGGTGCCGTTGAGGCTGTGCATGTCGACGATGACCACCTTGGGGCCATCGACTTCGATCAGCGCGTGTTCGCGGCTGGCGCGCTTGGAGTCGAGCACCACGTCGCTGCCGGGGCTGCGGCCCAGCGAAATGGTGGAATGTGCGAGTGAAATCTGGCGGATGTGGCCGGCCGCATCCATGAGAAGCAATTTGGGCATGGTGATGAACCTCCCTGCACGCCAACGTGCATGCGTTGGAGACAGAGGCGGCATCTTCCTTGCCGCAGCGCCGCAATTCAATCCACCATATTGGGTAAGTGCCAGGGGAATTAGTAACGAGTTGGTGCAGCAAACACCTGGCCGTTCAGGCTGTACCAGCGCGCCAGCAGGCTGGCGGCGGCGCGCACGCGCTGCGTGTCGCGGCCCCAGCGCCGGCTCCTGGGCAGCCGGCGCAGCCAGCGCATGTGGCGTGCGGCCTGAAGCAGCCTCTCGCGCACCGTGTCGCTGGCGTCGGCCAGCACCGCATGCCAATGGGCGCCGGCCTGCTGCGGCGCGGCCGCGTGCACCAGCATGGCGGTGGAGTGCAGGTAGCTGAGCCAGTCGCGTGCCTGGCATTCGTCCAGGCCCAGGGTCTCGCCCGGGTCGTCCTCGAAGTCGATGTAGCCGATCACGCCGTCGGGGCACATCACCAGGTTGCGGTCGAAGGCCTGGCTCAGGTAGCAGCCCTGGGAATGGACCCGGGCAATGGCGTCCAGGCCCTCGCGCCATGCCGCCACCAGGGCGGCCGGGCCGGCGGCAGCCGCCTGCTCCAGGCGCTCTTGCAGCACCACGGTGTTGCGGCCGCTTTCGCCCAGGTCGGAAATCAGGAGGCCGTCGTTCTGCTGCGCCAGCACCTGCGGCACACGCAGGCCAGCGTCGGCCAATTGGCGTAGGCGCCGCGCCTCGATGCCAATGGCGGCCTCGCCGCCCGGGTTGGGCACCGGCTTGAGGACCTCCAGGCGGAACAGCCTGGCCACCAGCGCCATGGCGCGATAACGGGCCATGCCGTGGCGCGGCCCGGCCTTCTTGAGCCAGACGCGCTCGTCGTCCAGCCGGTGGCTGGCCACCGGCTTTTCCTGTTGCGGCAGCGTGACCTGCAGGAAGCCGGCGTAGTCGACGGGCCCG
This sequence comes from Pseudomonadota bacterium, assembly GCA_018241905.1. Taxonomy (GTDB): domain Bacteria; phylum Pseudomonadota; class Gammaproteobacteria; order Burkholderiales; family Burkholderiaceae_C; genus Variovorax. The sequence goes on along the minus strand of JAFECZ010000123.1, from coordinate 8,453 downwards.
GGCAGGGGCGCTTCGCTTTCCAGCGGTGCCGGGGCGGACGCCAGGCCCTTGCGCGATTGCAGGCGTGAGGCAGCGCCCGGACGGAAGGTAACGGTCATACGCGCGGAGAGTCGGCGCAGTGGGTGCTGCAGATGGCGCGCAGGAAGCGGCGGCGAAATGTGTGGAATCGGATGGTCACGGTGCGGGGCCTCGCCCTGCTGCATCATAGAGGGCTTAGCCAGCGCATCCCGATGACAACGACTTCCCCCACCCCTTCCGCCCCCGACACCAACCTCCTCGGCCCCGAGGATTTCGACGCCCTGGACGCCGAACTCGACGCCATGCGCGAGCACGACGAAGAAATCCCGCAGTGGGAGTTCTGCGAGGGCTTCATGGCCGCCCTGGTGTGCACGCGCCGCGCCGTGCCGCCCACCGAATATTGGCCGGTGCTGTTCAACGACTTCGTGCCGGCGCAGCACATGGAGTTCGTCTGGCGCTGGAAGCGCCGCTGGGCCGAGATCGAGCACAGCCTGGACGCCGCCGTCGAGTCGCTGGACGACGAGGACTGCTATCAGCCCGAGGTGCTCGACACCCGCGGCGCCATCGCCGCGCTGCCGCCCGAGGAGCAGGCCGACCTGCCGACCGACGCCGTGCCTTCGTACGCCCAGGTGTGGGCGCTGGGCTTCATGTACGCGGTGGAAAACTGGCCGGGCGACTGGGCCGCCCCGCGCGACAAGGATGCGGCCGACATGCTCGACGCCGCCCTGGAAAACATCGTTGCCCTCACCGAGGACGACAAGGCCCCGCCGGCCTTCTCGATGTATGCGGAAGATGGCCCGCCCACGGTGAGCCAGCAGCGCCTGGACGACCTGGGCGCCGCCATCTGGGCGGTGTATGACCTGCGCCAGCTCTGGCGCAGCCTGGGCCCCAAGGTGGAGACCATCCGCAAGGAAGCCACGCCCGGTCGCAACGACCCCTGCCCTTGCGGCAGCGGCAAGAAATACAAGAAGTGCCACGGGGCCGGCACGGACTGATCGATCGAAAAAAATTCAGCCCGGCTTGTCGATTCCGTGCCGGGTCGTTCGACGTGGGAACAGGACGCGCCAATTCGGCGCTTCCGTTGAACCAGAAAGGACTACCCCATGCGATTCATGATGCTGATGATCCCCAAGGGCTACGAAAGCGCATCGCCCGGCACGCTGCCCAGCGCCGAAGCCATTGCCACGATGAGCCGCTACAACGAGTCCCTCCAGAAGGCCGGCGTGCTGCTGGCGCTGGACGGCCTGCATCCGCCGTCGATGGGCGCGCGGGTCAGCTTTGCCGGCGGCAAGCCCAAGGTCACCGACGGCCCCTTCAGCGAGGCCAAGGAAGTGCTGGGCGGCTACTGGATGATCCAGGTCAAGTCCAGGGACGAGGCCATTGCCTGGGCCTCGCGCTGCCCGGCCGGCGAGAACGAAGTGATCGAGATCCGCCAGGTGATGGAGATGGAAGACTTTCCGGCGGACGTGCAGGAAGCCTCGCGCAAGGCGGGTTGAAGCAGGCTTCGATCTAGATCTTGAAGGCCCGCTGCACGTCGGGCCGCACCAGGTCCGCGTATTGCTCGCGGTGCTTGCGGATGTAGCCGGCAATGAACTGGCACACCGGAATCACCTGCTTGCCGCGCTGCCGCGCTGCCGCGCTTCGGCCAGCACATGCTTGGCCAGGGCCGAGCCCACGCCCTGGCCCTCGAAGGCTTCGAGCACCTCGGTGTGGGTGAACATCAGCGCCTCGCTCAGCACGTTGTATTCGACGTACCCGGCCAGCACGCCGTTCTTGGTGGCTTCGAAGCGGTGCTGTTCGGGCTTTTCCTGGACGACCAGTACGTCGTTGTTGCTCCTGCTGATGTTGCTCATTTCGAAGGGTTCCTGATGAAGTGGACGAGGGACTGCAAGGCGTGGTGCACGGTGGCGGCGCGCACGGCGGCGCGGTCGCCGTCGAAACGGCGGCGTTCAGTGCGCAATTGGCCGCCCACCGACCAGCCGAACCACACGGTGCCCACGGGCTTCTCCGTGCTGCCGCCGCTGGGGCCAGCCACGCCCGTGACGGCCACCGCCACCTGCGCACGCGAATGCGCCAGCGCGCCCGCCGCCATGGCGCGCGCCACGGGTTCGCTGACGGCGCCGTGCGCGGCGATGAGCGCGGCATCCACGCCCAGCAGCTCGGTCTTGGCCTCGTTGGAGTAAGTGACGAAGCCGCGCTCGAACCAGTCGCTGGAGCCGGCCAGGTCGGTGCAGGCGCCGGCGATGAGCCCGCCGGTGCAGCTCTCGGCCGTGGCCATCATCCATTGCTTGCTGCGCAGCAGGTTGGCCAGCAGGTCCACGAGCGCGGGCGTGTCCATCGAATCGATCTCTTTCATCTGCGTGGGCTCCATCTTCAGCCGACGACAAAGCGCCACAGCGCAATGACCAGCAGCGTGCAGAAGGCGGCCACCAGGTCGTCGAACAGGATGCCGAAGCCGGCAGCGCTCCAGCGCATCTGGCCCGGCGCGGCCTCGCGCTGCTTGAACAGGGCGTCGGCCCAGCCCACGGGGCCGGGCTTGGCCGCGTCGAAGTAGCGGAACAGGCCGAAGGCGATCAGCTGCGCCAGCAGGCCGGCGGGCGTGACCAGCCACAGCACGATCCAGAAGGCGACGACCTCGTCCCACACGACGCTGCCGGGGTCGGCCACGCGCATGTCGCGCGCCGTGACGGTGCAGGCCCACCAGCCGATGGGCAGCGAAGCGAGGATCACCCAGCCGATGGTGGCGCTCGGAAGCCAGCGCTGCATGACGATGAAGGCGACCCAGGCCCACAGCGTGCCCACGGTACCGGGCGCCAGGCGCGACAGGCCCGAGCCGAAGCCCAGCGCGATGAGATGCGCGGGGTGCGAGAGCATGAAGCGGGCCGTGGGGCGCGCGATGGGGGCCTTGGCTTCTTCGGGCTCTGGCGGGGGAGGCATGACTGGGGCTGATTCGGACATTGGGGTCGATGGTACCGGCGGCAGCGGCGGCCTTTTTCAAATAGTTTCCCAAGTGGCGAACTATTGGGTATAGTTTGCCGTATGGAAAACTATTCTCCGGTGCTCGACAACGTGTTCCACGCACTGGCCGACCCGACCAGGCGATCGGTGATTGCGAGGCTGGGCAACGGTTCGGCATCCATCAAGGACCTCGCGGAGCCCTTCGGTCTGGGCCTGCCTTCGTTCCTGAAACACATCAAGGTTCTCGAAGGCAGCGGCCTCATCGCATCAGAGAAGGTGGGCCGAGTGCGAACCTGCAGGCTCAGGCGTGAGAACTTGACCGCTGCCGAAAAGTGGTTCGAACAACAACGCGCGGCCTGGCAAAGCCGTTACGAAAATCTCGACAACTTGTTAACTACGCTGAAAGGTGAAGAAGGTGAAAGCTGACGCTCGATTTGACTTCCTTGTCGACAAGGAAAAAAACACCATTACGATCAAAAGAGAGTTCGCCGCCAAGCGGCAATTGGTCTGGGATTGCTACACCAAAAGAGAACTGCTCGACCGCTGGTTTGCGCCCAAGCCGCTGACCACGAAAACCAGATTCATGGATTTCAGCGAAGGCGGGCATTGGCACTACGCGATGGTTGAGCCCAATGGCCAGGAATACTGGGGCCGAATGGACTACCAGACAATTCGACCGATCGATAACTACACCTCGCTGGACGGCTTCTGCGATGAAACCGGTGCACTGAACCCCGCATTGCCCAGGTCGAAATGGAACGTCACCTTCTCCGACGCGGCAACACATACTCTTGTGGAAACGGTGGTTTCGTACGCGTCGGCCGAGGCACTCCAGCAAGTCATGCAGATGGGGATGAAGGAAGGCCTGACCTCGACTTTGGAGCGCCTGGACGAACTTCTTTCAAGCCTTGGCTGAGCATTGAAGGAGCCGACTCCGATGCCCACGCCAAAACACAATCCGAAGGTGGATGCGTACGCGGAAAAGATCGAAGCGTTTGCCAAACCCATCTTCGCCCACCTGCGCGCCATCATTCACGCAACCTGCCCGGGAGTCACCGAGGAAGTCAAATGGGGAAATCCGCATTTCGACTACAAGGGCGACATGATGTGCATCTTTGCCGCTTACAAGGCGCACTGCTCTTTCACGTTCTTCAAGGATGCACTGATGGGCGATGCGCGCCTCAAGGCCAACGACAGTGTGCCGGCCGCGAAGCGTTTCATGGGCAAATTGACCAGTGCTGCTGATCTGCCGCCGGACCAAGAGCTGAAGTCCTGGATCAAGGAAGCCATGGCGCTCAATGAGAAAGGCGTGAAGCTTCCGGCGCGAGAATCCAGCGCGCCCAAAGAAATTGCCATGCCTGCGGAATTTGCCGAAAAGCTCCAGGTCAACCCGGAAGTCAAAAAGATCTTCGACAGCAAATCGGCATCATTCCAGAAGGAATACAAGCTCTGGATTGGTGAAGCGAAGACTGCGGCAACACGCGACAAGCGCATCGAGGAGGCGCTGTCCTGGATCGCCGAAGGGAAGGCGCGCTTCTGGAAATACGCCAAGTAGCGCGCCAGCCCGCCCCCGAGAGAAAAACCCAGGCCCCGGCAATGCGCCCGCGCAGCCGCTCTTCCTGCTCGCGCAACTCGGCGCCGGTTACCCGAAGTGGTCGAAGGATGCGAACTGCTGGCGCGCCAGCGGCTGGCCGCTGCCGTCCACCAGGCGCAGGCCGGGTTGTGGCTCGATGCGGCCAATGCGGGTGACCGGCGTGCCGGCGGCGCGGCCGGCATGCTCCACCTGCTCGCGCGCGGCGGGCGGCGCGGTGAAAGCCAACTCGTAGTCGTCGCCGCCGGCCACGGTCACGGCATGCCGGACTTCGCTGGACAGTTGCAGCGCGTGGCCATCGGGGTGCCAGGCCGCGGCCAGGCGGGCGGCCACGGCGTCGGCATCGAGCGTGGCGCCCACGCCGCTTTGCTTCAGCACGTGTGACAGGTCGCCGGCCAGGCCGTCGCTCAGGTCGATGGCGCTGGTGGCAATGCCGCGCAGCGCCAGCCCCAGCGCCACGCGCGGCGTGGGCAGCTCCATGCGGTCGCGTGCCAGCTGCATGAGCCCCGGCGGCAGCGCGAGCTTGCCGCGGAACACTTCGAGCGCCAGCCGCGCATCGCCCACGTTGCCGCTGATCCAGATGTCGTCGCCCACCTTGGCGCCCGAGCGAAGCAGCGCCGCGCCCGCCGGCACTTCGCCGAACACCGTGATGCAGATGTTCAGCGGCCCGCGCGTGGTGTCGCCACCCACCAGCTCGCAGCCGTGCGCGTCGGCCAGCGCCAGCAGGCCCTGTGCAAAACCCTGCAGCCATGCTTCGTCCACACCGGGCAGCGACAGTGCGAGCGTGAAGGCCAGGGGCTTGGCGCCGCAGGCCGCCAGGTCGCTCAGGTTGACCGCCAGCGACTTGTGGCCGAGCCGGGCCGCGTCGACCGTCGAGAGGAAATGGCGGCCCTCGACCAGCATGTCGGAAGACACGGCCAGCTGCATGCCCGGCGCCGGGGCCAGCAGCGCGCAGTCGTCGCCGACGCCCAGCGGCGAGCGCTGCACGGGCCGGGTGAAGTAGTGCTTGATGAGGTCGAACTCACCCATGATGGCAGTCGCTTCGTTGCTGCGTCATCCGGGTCATGCGGCCCCCCGGAAGCGCAGTGCGGCCTGCCGAACCACTTCGCCGAGCAGCCGTTCGCGGCCCTGGCGCTCGCGCAGCCAGCGTGCGTCGTTCTGGCTGGCCTCGACGCTCGAGCGCAACTGCGCCATGCCCTGGGTGGCGTCCAGCGCTTCGCTGTGCCATTCGAGCTGCGTCATGGTCATCAGGATGTGCTCGCGCAGCGACATGTGGTCGCCCGTGGCCGGGTCCACGTACACCGCATCCAGGCCGAAGCGGCAGGCCTGGAATCGGTTGTAGGTGTAGACCAGGTAGTCGTCCTCGCTGGGAATGAAGGGCTGCTCCTGCAGGAACCAGGCGGCCAGCGACTGCACGTAGCCCGCCAGCGCCGCGGCGCGCTCCACCGTGAGCGGCGTGTCGAACACGCGGATCTCGATGGTGCCGTACTCCGGCTTGGGGCGGATGTCCCAGTAGAAGTCCTTCATGCTGCTGACCACGCCGGTGCGCGTCATGCGGGTGAAGTAGGCCTCGAACTCCTTCCAGCTCAGCGCAAAGGGCGCGCGGCCCGACAGCGGAAAGGCGAATACGGAGTTCAGACGCGCCGAATCGAACTGCGTGTCCTGCCCCTGCACGTACGGGCTCGATGCCGACAGCGCAATGAAGTGCGGGATGTAGCGCGACATGCGGTGCAGCATCAGCAGGGCCGCGTCTGCATCGGGGCAGCCGATGTGCACGTGCTGGCCGAAGATGGTGAACTGCTTGGACAGATACCCATAGAGCTCCGACAGCTGCCGAAAGCGCGGCTTGTCGTAGATGCGCTGCTCGTGCCACTGCTGGAAGGCGTGCGTGCCGCCGCCCAGCACCGCGATGTTGAGCTTGTCGGCGTTCTTTACCAGCGCATCGCGAATCGGCGTGAGCTGCGCCAGCACATCGCGCGACGAATGGCACACGCCCGTGGAGATCTCGATCATGCTGGAGGTCATCTCCGGCACCACGCTGCCTGGCAGCGGCGTCTGCGCCATCAGGCGCAGCATGTCCTCGGCATAGGGCGTGAGGTCGTAGTCGTGCGTGTTGACCAGCTGCAGCTCCAGCTCCACGCCGAGCGACAAGGCTTCGGAGTGCGCAAAAGGCTCCAGCCCCACCACGCGTTCGGAATGCGCCGACTTCATCGGATGGTCTCCCCGCTCTTGCTGAAGGCCTGGGCCAGCCAGGGCTGCGAGCTTTCGCCCACCGCGTGGATGGCCACCGTGGCCAGCACCGCGCCCAACACTTCCATCAAGAGGATGGCGGGCAGGGCGATCTGCGTGATCATGTTCCCGAGAAGGGGCGATGCGGTGACGAAATTGGATGCGATGAGCAGTGCCACCGCCGACAGCGGCGACATCGCCACGCCCAGCCAGAACGACTGCTTCCAGCTGGCGCCGCTGCCCGGGTTGGCAATGGCCACGCCGGCGATCTTTGCAAGCAGCCGCACACCCAGCAGGATCAGCACCGTGCTGGCCACCGGAGCGCTCCAGTCGGCCTGCGCCGCCACCATGGAGACCAGCACGAACATCAGCATGGTCAGCAGCGACGAGGCCGTGCCCAGCTGGCGCGGCCAGGTCCACGGCTTGGGGTTGAGCTGCTTGAGCAGCACGCCCCCGATGAGCGCCGCCAGCGCCGCCGAGCCGCCCAGGTGCGCCGCCACCGCCGCGCCGGCAGCGATGATGGCCAACAGGAAGATGGAGGTGTTCTCGCTGGTCGGGCTCATCACGCGCAGGGCCGAGCGCAGGGCCAGCGCCATCAGCGCGCCCACCACGAACGACAGCCCCAGCACCACCGCCACCGGGTAGAGCTTTTGCAGAAGGCCGGCAGGCGCACGCTCCATCAGGCCCGCATGCGCGTAGCCCAGCGTGAGCGCATACAGCGTGTTGAGCGTGGCCAGCGCCAGGGCGCGCTCGATCACCGGGCCGGTGGCGTTGGCGTCCAGCGCGACGCGGCTGAGCACCGCCGGCGAGGCCACCACCGCGATCAGTGCCAGCGGGCCGGCCACCACGTCGGCCATGCCCAGCCATTGCATGGTCCAGAACACGGCGAAGTAAGTGATGGTGGCTTCCAGAATGCTTTGCACCAGCACCATCGGGTTGTGGCGGAACCAGCGCAGCGGCAGCCGCCCGCCGGCCTCGAACAGCACGATGGCCACGCCCAGTTCGAGCAGGAACAGGCCGATGCCCTGCAGTGGCCACATGGCGCCCTCGAAGCCGGAAAAACCCGCGATGGTGCCCACGATGGTGTAGCCCACGAGCTTGGGCATGCCGGTATAGCGCTGCACCAGGTGCCCGGCTGCCGCGGCCGCGGCCAGCAGCAGGGACCAGACCACGGTGGGGAAGCCGGCCGAGGGGCGCACCCACTCGGACCAGAACCCCATCAGTTCATTGAAGAAAGCTGTCATGCGTATTGTTCTCGCGGCGCGCCGCCATGAAGGCAGCGAGCCGTGGTGTGGAGAGCCCGGCCCCTGCCGGACTCAATGGAGGACGCGCGAGGCGGGAATGTCGCCCGTGCTCGCATCGAGCACGAACATCGGAATGGGCACGTCGAAACGCTCGCCACCTTCGGTGACGAAGAAGTAACTGCCGTGCATCGTCCCGGTCGAGGCCTGCAACCGGCAGCCGCTGGTGTAACGAAAAGATTCGCCCGGCGGAATCAACGGCTGCTGCCCGATCACGCCCAGCCCCTTGACCTCTTGCCGGTGCCCTGCGGCGTCGTCGATGACCCAGTGCCTTGAGATCAGCTGGGCCGGCACCGTGCCGTTGTTGGTCACGGTGATGGTGTAAGCGAAGGTATAGATCCGGTCCCCAGGCGACG
>JAFECZ010000122.1 GCA_018241905.1 Pseudomonadota bacterium | reverse complement strand
TGGGCCTGCTGGCGCTGAACATGAGCATGGGGCAGTGGCTGTGCGTGCCGATGCTGGCGTTTGGGGCTTGGCTGTATTGGAGCGCGGGGCGCAAGGTGCCCGTGCAGCGCTGATCAGCTCACGTAGCTCCTGAGATCCTTGAGATCGGCTTCTGCTGACTCGAGGAAGACAAGCCTCACTGGAGATCGTCCTTGTCCATCTCCGCGAAGACTTCCGCGGCTGGACGGAGCTTTCCTTGTTCGATCTCGCGGTTGCCCAGCGCCAAGATCTTGAGGAGGGCAAGCGTTTCGGCATGCTCCTCGTAGCTGCGAACATCCATCTCTACCAGCTTTGCTTCACCGTTTTGCGTGATGAGCATGGGCTCACGGCTCTCGGAGATGTCCCTGACGATCTCGGCTGCATGGCTCTTGAGGTAGCTGATGGGCTTGACCTGGGTTGAGTATTTCATCGCTCAGTCCTGCAGAATGTTGCAGGCTAATTTAGACTGAATTCAGTCTTTCTCTGCCGCCTCACTCAGCCGCAGTCGGAAACGCCAGCCTGCGCTCGCTTTCAAAGCGCCGCACCTGCCCCGTCACCGGATCGGTGAATTCCACCGACCGAGCCAGCAGTTGCAAGGGCCGCGAATAGTCATCCGGCCCCTCGGGCCGAAGCACCGGGTAGTAGTCGTCGTGCAATATGGGCATGCCCATGGCGGCGCAGTGCACGCGCAGCTGGTGCTTGCGGCCGGTGACCGGCGACAGGCGCAGGCGCGCGTGGCCGCCTTGCACTTCCAGCACCTGCATGTGCGTTTCCGAATTGGGCTCGCAGCCCAGCGCCTCGCGCGTGCGAAGGAAGGATGCGTCGTCCATCAGGTGGCTGCGTCGCACCGGCGGCAGCTCGGTGCCTTCCTTCCACGGCACGATGGCCTCGTAGACCTTGTGCACCGCGCGTTCGCGAAACAGCGTCTGGTAGCGGTCGCGCGTGTTCGCCTGGACCGAGAAGATCACCAGCCCGGCCGTTCCGCGGTCGATGCGGTGCGCGGGCGTGAGCGTCTCGATGCCCAGCTTGCGCTTCAGCCGCACCAGCAGGCTGTGCTGCAGATAGCGGCCGGTGGGCACCACCGGCAGGAAGTGCGGCTTGTCCGCCACCACCAGGTACTCATCGCGAAAGAGCACGGTTTCCTCGAAGGGAATGTCGTCTTCCTGCTCCAGCGCCCGGTAGTACCACAGCCGCTGGTGCGGGCGGTAGGGCGCATCGGGATCGACCGGGCCGCCGGCATCGTCCACCACCTCGCCCAGGCGCATGCGCGCATGCCAGTCCTCGCGCGTCACCAGCGGAAAGCGCTCGGCAAAGAAGTGGCCGAAGCTGCCCCAGTCGCCCGCCGGCAGCGACACCCAGCTGGCGCTGACGCCATCGCGCATGGGCAGAGGCGACACGGCGCGCACGCGCCGGCGCGGCTTGGGGGGCAGGGGGTTGCCGGCTGGATCGGACCTTCTCATAATTACGCGTAATTATCGGAAATTCTCTAAGGCGTCGCTGCTCATGGCGGGGGCGACAAGAGGAACTGAACCGGCACGGATTTCAACATGCGCGTGGTCCACAACTCCCTTCACGACGAGGTCGCCAGCAGCCTGCGCGAGGAGATCTTCGCCGGCCGCCTGCCGCCCGGCAGCTTCGTGGACGAGGCCGCGCTGTGCGCCCGGCTCGAAATCTCCCGCACGCCGCTGCGCGAGGCGCTCAAGGTGCTCACCGCCGAAGGCCTGCTGCGCCACGAGCCCCGCCGCGGCTGTTTCGTGAACGAGGTGACCCAGCGCGACCTGGACGAGATCTTCCCCGTCATCGCACTGCTCGAGGGGCGCTGCGCCTACGAGGCCGCAGCCAAGGCCAACGATGCCGACATCGCCGCGCTAGCCGTGCTGCACGACAAGCTGGAGCGGCACGCCAAGGCGCACCGCATCAACGAGTACTACGCCACCAACTACGCCATCCACGAGGCCATCATCCTGCTGGCCGATAACCGTTGGCTCGCCCAGGTCATCGCCGATCTGCGCAAGATCCTCAAGCTGGCGCGGCTGCAGCAGCTGCGCGCGCCCGGCCGGCTGGAGCAGAGCCTGTCGGAACACCTGGCCGTGTTCGCCGCACTGAAGGCGCGCGACAGCGAAGGCGCCGAGGCGGCCATGCGAACCCATCTTCATCGACAACGCGAGGCGCTGCGTGCCGTGGCGCTCTTGCAGACCACGAGGATCGCCACCCGATGAACAGCACCACCATCCTGCGCATGGCGCCCGGCCTGCGTGCCGCGCCTTCTTCGCCCGCACAAGCCAAGCCGGCGCCGCGTTCGCTCGACGACCGGCTGGGCGCCACGCTGCGCCGATTTGGCGAAGGCCTGTCGCCGCGCGCGCTGCGCCGCGCGCTGGCCGACCTGCAGGCCGTGGCCGATTCGCGCATCAGCGAAGTGGAGGCGGGCCGCCGCGCCGCCGGCGTGGTGCAGTGGTACGCGGGGCTCGACGCCGATTCGCGCCGCGACGTGTGGCTCCTGATGAGCGAGCGCTTCGCGCCCGACGCCAAGAAGATCCAGGCCGCGCGCGAGCACTTCGATGCCGCCGCCGACGGCAGCAGCCAGGCCGAAGTGCGCTTGCGCCGCGCGCTGGTGTCGCCGCGCACGCGGCTGCTGCAGCGCTTTGCGGTGGCCGAGCCGGGCTTGCGCTTCCTGGTCGACCTTCGGGCCGAGCTGCTGCCCCAGCTCAAGGGCGATGCGCGGCTGATGCCGCTGGAAGCCGAGCTGGAACACCTCTTCGCCACCTGGTTCGACGTGGCCTTCCTGGACCTGCGCCGCATCAGCTGGGATTCGCCGGCCTCGCTCATCGAGAAGCTCATCCGCTACGAGGCGGTGCACGACATCCGCAGCTGGGCCGACGTGAAGAACCGGCTGGACAGCGACCGCCGCTGCTATGGCTTCTTCCACCCGCGCATGCCCAGCGAGCCGCTGATCTTCGTGGAGGTGGCGCTGGTGGACCACATCAGCGACGGCATCACGCCGCTGCTGGATGAGGCGGCCGCGGTGGGCGACATCGCGCGTGCGACCACCGCCATCTTCTATTCAATCAGCAACACGCAGGCGGGCCTGCGCGGCGTGAGCTTCGGCGATTCGCTCATCAAGCATGTGGCCGAGACGCTCTCCGAGGAGTTTCCCAAGCTCAAGGTGTTTGCCACGCTCTCGCCCATTCCGGGTTTCCGCAGCTGGCTGGGCAAGCATGCGGGCGAGCTGATCGACGCGCTGGACGACAAGCGCCGCGCCGAGGTGGCGCGCGCCATCGGTGTCGAGAAGCCGGCGGCTGCCGACTTGCTGAACGCCGCCGACCAGGCCCTGGCGCTGGAGCCCAAGTCGCCCGTGCGCCAGCTGCTGCTGCGCGCCGCCGCGCGCTACCTGGGGCGCGAATTGCCCAATGGCCAGCCGGCCGATCCGGTGGCACGCTTTCACCTGGGCAACGGTGCCCGCGTGGAGCGGCTCAACTGGGCGGGCGATCCGTCGGCCAAGGGGCTGAAGCAGTCTTTCGGCCTCATGGTGAACTACCTCTACGATCTCAAGCGGCTGGACAAGCACCGCGCGCTGCTGGCGCAAGGGCGCGTGCCGGTGTCGCGCGAGGTCGATTCGCTGCGCAGCTAGTCATTCCGTTCCCGCTTTCGCTACCACTACGACGACTCAACCTAAAACGACTGGAGACAAGAGCAATGAGCAACACACTTCGCCGGCGCGACCTTCTGCTGCGTGCCACCGGCACCGCGGCTGCCGCATCGGGCATGGCGGGCCTGTCGGCCTGGCCGCTGGCGGCGCTGGCGCAGCAGTCCGGCTGGCCGGTCAAGTCGGTGACGACCATCGTGCCTTTTCCGGCGGGCGGCGGCACCGACGCCTTCGCGCGGCCGCTGTCGGCGCAGTTCGCCAAGGTCACGGGCAAGACGATGGTCATCGACAACCGCGGCGGCGCCGGCGGCACGCTGGGTGCCGGCATCGCGTCGAGGGCGCAGCCGGACGGCTACACGCTGTTCATGGGCGCGGTGCACCACGCGATCGCCCCGTCCATCTACCCCAAGCTGGACTACGACATCGAGAAGGACTTCATTCCGCTGGCCCTGCTGGCCAACGTGCCGCAGGTGGTGGTGGTCAACCCCAAGCGGGTGCCCGCGGCCAACTTCAAGGAGTTCCTGGCCTACGTGAAGGCCAACCCGGGCAAGCTCAACTACGCCTCGGCCGGCGCCGGCACCTCGCACCACCTGGCGGGCGAGCTGTTCAAGCTGCAGACGGGCACCTTCATCACCCACATTCCGTACCGTGGCGCGGGCCCGGCCCTGAGCGACCTGATCTCGGGCAACGTCGACTGCATGTTCGACGGCCTGGGATCGTCGGCGCAGCACATCAAGTCGGGCCGCATCAAGGCGCTGATGATGGCGGGCAAGACGCGCAACCCGGCCTTCCCCGACGTGCCCTGCGCCGCCGAAGTGGGCCTGCCCGATTACACCGTCACCACCTGGTACGGCCTGTGGACGCCCAAGGGCACCGCGGCCGATGTGCAGGCCCGTATCATCGAGGACGTGAAGAAGTCGCTTACCGGCGACGAAATCAAGACCGCGTGGGCCAGCAACGGCGCCGACATCCCCACGCTCACGCAGGCGCAGTTCGGCGCGTTCGTGAGCGCCGAAGTCAAGCGCTGGGCGGCCGTGGTCAAGGCGGCGGGAGTCACGCTCGAGTGAAGCCTGCTGCAGTGGCCGAGATCCGCGTGGAACGCGAGGGCGCCCTGGCCCTCGTGACCCTGTCCAACCCCGCGCGCCTGAACGCCATGACGCGCGGCATGTGGCTGCAGCTGCGTGCCGCCTTCGAGGCGCTCAATGCCGATGCGCAGTTGCGCTGCGTGCTGATCCGGGGCGAGGGCGGTGCCTTCTGCGCGGGAGGCGACATCTCCGAGTACCCGGGCTTCCGTTTCGATGAAGTGCAGCTCGCCCACTTCCACGAGAACGAGGTGTGGGGCGCGCTGCAGGCCATCCTGGATTGCCCCGTGCCCATGGTGGCGCAGATCGAAGGCGCGTGCATGGGCGCGGGCCTGGAGATCGGCAGCTGCTGCGACATCCGGCTGGCCGGCAGCGCCTGCCGCTTCGGCGCGCCCATCGCCAAGCTGGGCTTTCCGATGGCGCCGCGCGAAGCCGCGCTGGTGAGCGCGGCCATCGGCGACGTGCTGGCGCGCGACATGCTCTTTTGCGCCGGCGTGCATTCGGCCCAGCGCCTGTACGACGCCGGCTTTCTGCTGCGCGTGCTGCCCGATGGCGACGTGGCCGGCGAGGCCCTGGCCAGCGCGCAGCGCATTCTCGAGCTGGCGCCGCTGGCCGCTCGCGCCAACAAGCGCAGCTTTTCCATGCTGCAGGCCGTGCGCGTGCCGCCCGAACTGCTGGCCGGCGCCTACGCCTATGCCGGCGTGGCCGAACACCGCGAAGGCGTTGTGGCCTTCCTCGAAAAGCGCAAGCCGGATTTCTGAAGGGGTGCTGCAAAAAAAGCAGGCACCCGCATCCCACCATGACCACCCGAAGCAAGCAAACCAACTCCAACCTGTACGCGGCCCTGCGCGCCGCCTTTCCGGCCGACCTGGACAGCGTGGCGGTCGAGACCGACAACGGCCTGTTCTATTCCTGGCGCGACCTCGACCGCGCCAGCGCGATGATCGCCAACCTGCTGCAGGGCCTGAAGCTCAAGCCCGGCGCGCGCATCGCGGTGCAGGTGGAAAAGTCGGTCGAAGCCGTCATGCTGTACCTGGCGACCCTGCGCGCCGGCTATGTCTTCCTGCCGCTCAACACCGCCTACCAGAGCGCCGAGATCGAATACTTCGTCGGCAACGCCGAGCCGGCGGTGGTGGTGTGCGCCAGCAAGAACGAAAGCTGGGTGCGGCCCATTGCACAGGCGGCCGGCACGCGCCACGTCTACACCCTGGACGACGACCGCACCGGCACGCTGCTCGAAGCGGCCGCCAAGTGCAGCGACCGTCAGCAGGTGGCCGTGAAGAAGGCCGACGACCTGGCCGCCATCCTCTACACCAGCGGCACCACCGGGCGCAGCAAGGGGGCCATGCTCACGCACGGCAACCTGCTGTCGAATGCCCGCGTGCTCAAGGACTACTGGGGCTGGAAGGAGGGCGACGTGCTCATCCATGCGCTGCCCATCTTCCACGTGCATGGCCTGTTCGTGGCTATCCACGGCGCGCTGCTCAATGGCAGCAAGATGATCTGGTTCTCGAAGTTCGACCCCAGGCGAACGATCCAGCGCATGCCCGATGCCACCGTCTTCATGGGCGTGCCCACGCTCTACGTGCGCATGCTGGCCGAGCCTTCGCTGGACAAGAAGGCGGTGCGCAAGATGCGCCTGTTCATCTCGGGTTCGGCGCCGCTGCTCATCGAGACCTTCAACGAGTGGAGCCAGCGTACCGGTCACACCATTCTCGAGCGCTACGGCATGAGCGAGACCATCATGCTGACCTCCAACCCCTACGACGCCAGGCAGGGCGAGCGGCGCGGCAGCACGGTGGGCTTTGCCTTGCCCGGCGTGCAGGTGCGGGTGCAGGGCCAGGACGGCGCAGCCTGCGGTGCGGGCGAGATCGGCGACATCCAGGTCAAGGGCCCCAATGTGTTCGCCGGCTACTGGCGCATGCCCGAGAAGACGCGCGAGGAGTTCACCGCCGACGGCTTCTTCAAGACCGGCGACGTGGGCCAGGTGGATGCGCGCGGCTACGTGAGCATCGTGGGCCGCAGCAAGGACCTGATCATCAGCGGCGGCTACAACGTCTATCCGGCCGAGATCGAGGGCTACATCAACGAGCTGGCCGGCGTGGCAGAGAGCGCGCTGGTGGGCGCGCCGCATCCGGACTTTGGCGAGGTGGGAGTGGCGGTGGTCACGCCCAAGCCGGGCGCCAGGCTCGATCCCGAGAAGATCGTGGCCGAGCTCAAGGCGCGGCTGGCCAACTTCAAGATCCCCAAGCGCTGTTTCGTGCTCGAAGAGTTGCCGCGCAACACCATGGGCAAGGTGCAGAAGGCCCTGCTGCGCGAGCAGTACAAGGGCCTCTTCACCCGTTGAGCCGGGAAAGGGCCCGGCTGGCGCCGGGCCGGGGGCGCGCTCGCCCCGCGCGCCCGCTGGTACTCAGTGGCCCGTCAAGCCTCGCCAGAGCATATAGGCGCCAAGGACATAGAGGATGCTGGCGAAGATGCGCTTGAGTCGCTTGACCGGCAGGCTGTGCGCCGCCTTGGCGCCCAGCGGCGCGGTGAACACGCTGCAGGCGGCGATCACCACCAGTGCGGGCAGCCAGATGTAGCCGAAGGCGCCTTCGGGCAGGCCGGTGATGCCGCGCCCGCCCACGATGTAGCCGGCCACGTTGGCCACCGCAATCGGAAAGCCCAGCGCCGCGCTGGTGGCCACTGCGTTGTGAATGGCCACGTTGCACCAGGTCATGAACGGCACGCTGACAAAGCCGCCGCCTGCGCCCACCAGCCCCGACAGGAAGCCGATGAAGCCGCCGGCCGCAATCTGGCCGCCCGTGCCCGGCATCTGGCGCGTGGGCGCCGGCTTCTTGTCCAGGAACATCTGCGTGGCCGAGAAGGCCACGAACACCGCGAAGAAAATTGCCAGCCACGAACCCTTGAGCAGCGAGAACACGCCCATGCTGGCCAGCAGGCTGCCCAGCACGATGCCGGGCGCAAGATGCCGGGCGATGTCCCAGCGCACCGCGCCGCGCTTGTGGTGGGCCCGCACGCTGGAAATGGACGTGAAGATGATGGTGGCCATGGAGGTGGCGATGGCCATCTTCACCGCCAGGCCGGGCGCCACGCCGCGCTCGCTCAGGATGATGGTGAGAAAGGGCACCATCACCATGCCCCCGCCGATGCCCAGCAACCCCGCCAGGAAACCCGTGCCAATGCCCAGGCCGGCAAGTTCGAGGACAAGGAGGGGTTCGATCGACATCAACAAGGCTTTCGCGAAAGACAAGAGAAACGGCCCCGGCTGGGCGGGGCCGTTGTTCAGAAAAAGGGAATGTGCCGGGTCGCTTGCCTTGCACTGGAAACGCTGCCGGATCGCCGGCAGCACCCGGGTATTTTACAGCTTGACCTAGGGTTTGCCCTGAGCCGGGCGGGACAGGCTCCCGCGGCGGCATCGCCGCCCGCATCAGCTACCGATGAAGGCGTGGCGCAGCATCAGGGCGGCCAGCACCGCCATCGTCAGGCCGATGAGGCTGTCCAGCACCTGCCATGCCCGGGGCCTGGCAAACACCGGCGCCAGCCATCGCGCGCCATAGCCCAGCAGCACGAACCAGCCGAGGCTGGCCGTGCTGGCACCGGCAATGAACCAGGCGCGCAGTCCGGCCGGCTGCTGCGCGCCGATGCTGCCGACCAGCAGCACCGTGTCCAGGTAGACGTGCGGGTTCAGCAGAGTGAAGGCCGCGGCCTGCGCAACGGCGGCGGCCTGGCCCAGGCCCGAATCGCCTTGCGCAGCCTGCAACCGTTGCGGCTGGCGCGCGCGACGCAGTGCCACCACCGCGTAGTACGCCAGGAAGGCGGCGCCGGCCAGCGCCAGTGCGCGCGCCAGGCCCGGGCGCTCGCCCAGCGCCTGCGCCATGCCCATCACGCCCGCGGCCACCAGCACCGCGTCGGCCACGGCGCAGAACAGCACGATGGATCCGACGTGCTCGCGGCGCAGCCCCTGGCGCAGCACGAATGCGTTCTGCGCGCCAATGGCCACGATGAGGCCGAAGCTCAGGGCCAGGCCCTGCATGAAGACGGGAAAGGCAAGCGCCGTCACGCTGTCCGGGAAAGTCGACATGCCCCGAGCTTGCCCGCACCATGCAATGTAGACAAACTATCTTTCCTTAACGTGATTCAGAAAACCTAATGCTCGACTATTCCGCGCTTTCCGCCTTGGCCGCCGTGGTGCGCGAAGGCAGCTTCGAGCGCGCTGCCCGCACGCTGCATGTCACCCCATCGGCCATATCGCAGCGCATCCGACTGCTGGAGGAGCGCGTGGGCGGCGCGCTGGTGGTGCGCGGCCAGCCGTGCAAGGCGACCGAAGCCGGCCGGCGCCTGTGCCAGCACGTCGACCGCGTGCGGCTGCTCGAGCAGGAACTCGAGGGTGCCGTGCCCACGCTCGCGCCGCCCGAAGGCGTGGCGCGCGTGCCGTTGCCGGTGGCGGTCAATGCAGACAGCCTGGCAACCTGGTTTGCGCCGGCCATGGCCGCGTTTGCCGCGCAGGCGCCGGTGCTCATGGAGATCGCGGTGGATGACCAGGACCACACCGCGGATTGGCTGCGCAGCGGCGCCGTCATGGCCGCGGTGACCGGTGCCGCGCGGCCGCCCGCCGGCTGCAACAGCCGGCCCCTGGGTGCCATGCGCTATATCGCTGCCGCAACGCCGGAATTTGCCGTCCGCCATTTCGCGCAGGGCGTGGGCGCAGGCACGCTGTCCCGCGCACCGAGCCTGGTGTTCAACACCAAGGACGAATTGCAGTCGCAGTGGGCGCGGCGCATATGCCATCGCCATGTGGAGCTGCCGCGGCACACGCTGCCGTCGCCGCAGGCCTTCGTGATCGCGACCCTGGCCGGCATGGGGTGGGGCTTGCATCCGCAGGCCCTGATCGCGCCGCACCTGAAGAGCGGCGCGCTTGTCGAGCTGGTGGCGAACGAGCCGCTGGACGTGCCGCTGCACTGGCAGCAGGCGCGCGCGGCCTCAGCGGTGCTCGACGAATTGACGAAGCGGCTCGTTGCAGCTGCGAAGCTTGCGCTGCTGCCGCCGTGACGCGAGGAGAAGGAGAGGGAGGGGGAGGGTGAAAAGAAGAAAGGTGTCTGCGAATGCCGCCAGGCCGTCATCCTGAACGCAGGGTTCAGGTGGGCGAGGGCAGCAGGGCTTCGGGTTCATCTGACGCGAGATGATCACGCCCGCCAAGCAATTTACCAAGCCCGGGCTCCATAGAGCATTGGTTCAAGGAAATATAAAGCCCAACGCGCACCGCAGACAGCTGCGATTTTACGCCCGTGCGAGGTGACGGGCCGATGAAAAATTTCAAATGAGGAGGCCGTCGCCGGCCAATACCTGATCGAGGCGTTGCACCAACTGCGACAGGCGCGGATCGGCGGCGGCTTCCGACGACGGCGCCGAACCGGCAGCAGCAACTTCGCCGATGCTCGCAGCTGACGGCTCGGCCTGGGCCTTCTGCATTTGCGCCAGGTCGAAAGCCAGGTTGAGTGCGGCCAGCACGGCAATGCGGTCGCGTGCCTTGACCTTGCCGGACTCGCGGATCTTCGTCATGGCGGCATCGACCCGGTCGACCGCGTCGCGCAGTTGCGATTCGCCGCCTTCGGGACAGCCGAGCAGGTAGCTCTGGCCCATGATCTGTACGTCAATATGCTTCATGCTTGCCCGTCATTCGGGGAGGAGGTGTCGTCCAGCGGCAGTTTCTCGAGCACTGCGTCGAGCCGGGCCCGCGCAGCGGCCAGCCGCGACTTGAGGGCGTCGCGCTCGCGCGTGAGCACTTCGACCTGTTCCTGCAACAGCGCATTGGTGCGTTGCACCTCTTCGTGGCGAACCAGGAGGCGCTCGACTCGCTCGGCGATCTGGTCGATGGGGCTGGCGGCGGACATATGAAGAGATTGTATGGGCCCCCCAGCTCATCACTTCGCTTCGCTTCGCGCAGTTCCCTCCCCCCCGAGGAGGAGGCGCGGCCGCCTTGGGGCGGCGCGGCGGCGGCAAGGGCCAGGCCGGGCGCCGGCCCGCCGGTAGAATTGCCGCCGTTGGTGCTCGCGCCGTGGTTCACGCGGCGCAGTTCAACGGGAAGCAGGAGCCCAGCGCCGTCCACACGGCCAGGGCCAGCCTGCGCTGCCCCCGCAACGGTCAACAGCCGGAGCCCGCACATATCACTCGACACGAATGACGCGGGCCCACCTTCATCACACAGCCACTGGGCGCCCTGAAACAGGCGCCTGGGAAGGCGGTGAAGGCGCGCTGCCAGCCCGGATACCGGCCAACGAGGCGAGCGCCGCCACGTCCTGCATGGATGCAGGGCCAGCCGCGCTCATTGACGCCCACACGTCCGGCGGGGAAGCCGGACAGGGTCCTTGCTTCTTGAAGTTCTCTCGAATGAATCTCGCACATCGTTCCCACGGCGCCGGACAGCGCCGCCGCGCCCGCGCGCTCGCCGCACTCCCGTTCGCCATTGGCGGCCTCGGCGTTGGCGCGGTTGCGCAGGCGCAGCCCAACGTGGGCGCCAGCCCGCAGCTGCCCGAAACCGTGGTGACCGCCACCCGCACCGAACAGCGCCTGTCGGACTCGGTGGCCGACATCACGGTGATCGACCGCGCCACCATCGAGAGCAGCGGCGCCGAGGGCGTGGCCGACGTGCTGGCCAAGGTGCAGGGCATCCAGATCGCGCGCAACGGCGGCCTGGGCAACACCACTTCGGTCTACCTGCGCGGTGCGGATGCGCGCTTCACCGCCGTCTTCATCGACGGGGTTCGCGTGGATTCCCAGACCACCGGCGGCGCACCCTGGGAAGCGATTCCGCTGGCGCAGATCGACCGCATCGAAGTCGTGCGCGGTCCGGCCGCGGCGGTGTACGGCTCGGACGCGATGGGCGGCGTGATCCAGCTGTTCACGCGCAAGGGCGAGGGAGCCCCGGCGCCGTACGTGGGCGTGGGCGCCGGCAGCCGCGGCACCTACAAGGCCGAGGCCGGCGTGAGCGGCGCCAGCGGCGGCTTCGACTACTCGCTGGGTGCCTCGCGCGACCAGAGCGAGGGCTTCGACGTGCGCACCCCCGACGTGGTGCACAACCCCGACAAGGACGGCTACCAGCAGACCTCGGGCAATGTGCGCCTGGGCCTGCAGGTCAACCCGCAGCAGCGTATCGAGGGCACGCTGCTGCAAAGCTACATGAACTCGGGCTACGACGCTTTCTTCTTCGACCCCAGCGCGCCGGTGGACGACCGCAACAAGTACTGGCTGCGCACCGCGGGGCTGAACTGGAGCTCGCAATGGACCGACGTGTGGCGCACCAAGT
>JAFECZ010000121.1 GCA_018241905.1 Pseudomonadota bacterium | reverse complement strand
GTCAGCGATGGGCAGCTCTCGAGCGTGGCCAGCTCCGTGATGATCCAGGTCAAGCGCTAGCCTGGATCTTCCGCGGGTCCGCGCGAGGCGCGGGCCCTCTACCCGACAAGCCAACCCATGCACAGGGCGTCCGGAAGGACGCCCTGTGCAATTGCGGATCTTCGGCATGTCCCGATGCTTCCACCCGTCCGGTCCCAATTGCTTTCAGGTGGAGCGATCAAGAGGTTGGCGGCAGAATCCGCTCAAGGATGAACCATGAGCCCAACTTCCTAGAGAACTTGCGCAGCGAGCTTTCGAGCTGGCGCACGTGGATTGACCGGTCCATCGTGCTGGCCTACGCGGCTGCCTGCGGCTTGTTCGTGGTGGGCTTCACTTTTGCGACAGATTTTGCCTTCGGCATGTTCCGGCGGCTGTATGACGCCCATGGCTGGGCCGTGCTGCTTTGGATGCCCGCGCTCACAGCCTCCATCGCGTGGGCCACGCGCCGCTGGTTTCCGGGTGCATCGGGCTCGGGCATCCCTCAAGTCAAGGCCGCGCTGCACCCGGCGATGCCACCCGAGCAGCGAGGCCTCTTCGCCTCGCTGCGTCTCACGCTAGCCAAGATGGTGCTGGGCGTAGGCGGGTTCGCGGCGGGCCTGTCGGTCGGGCGCGAAGGGCCGTCGGTGCAAGTGGCGGCGGGCGTCATGCAGCACGCGCGGCGCTGGCTTTCGCCCGGCAGCACCATCGACACACGGGCACTTCTGGTGGCGGGCGGTGCAGCGGGAATTGCCGCAGCGTTCAATGCGCCGCTGGCCGGCGTGGTGTTCGCCATCGAGGAGTTGGCAGGGCGGCTCGAGACGCGGTCCAGCGGCCTGATCATCACTGCCATCGTGCTGGCCGGCCTGGTTGCGGTCTCCGCCTTCGGCAACCTGAGCTACTTTGGCGTGATCAAGGTCCAGCAGCTGGGCTGGGACCTGCTGGCACCGGGTCTGCTGGTGGCGATGATCAGCGGTGTATCGGGCGGCTTGTTCTCGCGTCTCATGGCCTTGTCTCTCACCGGCGCGCCAGACCGTTTCAACCGGTGGCGCGCACGCCGCCCCGTGATCTTTGCTGCTGCATGTGGCCTGGCCATTGCGCTCATCGGCCTCGCTTCCGGCGGCACCACCTTCGGCTCCGGCTCCGAGAGCGTGAAGGAGATGCTGGCCGGCGAGCACGACTTGCCACCCCTGTACGGTCTACTCAAGTTCATTGCCACTTGGCTCACAGCCTGGAGCGGCGTGCCCGGCGGCATCTTCGCGCCTTCGCTCTCGGTGGGGGCCGGCATTGGTCACGCGGTGGCTGCCCTTGCAACGCCGGGCCTCGCGCCTGCATTGATCGCCATGGGGATGGCCGGCTTCCTGGCCGCGGTGACGCAGGCGCCCCTCACCGCCTTCATCATCGTCATGGAGATGGTGGACGGCCACTCGATGGTTCTCAGCTTGATGGCCTGCGCCATGCTGGCCAGTCTGATCTCGCGCATGATCAGTCGCCCCCTGTACGAGACTCTGGCAGCGCACATGGTGTTTGGCGCGACCGCAGGCGCGGCGCCTTCCCTGCGCCAGCGAGAAGTTGACGACACCGCATGACTGCCGCAACCAAGTGCATTGCGACCCGGGTTCGCGCCGATCGTTCCCGATCAGCGGCTCGAGAGGTCATCGGAGTCCGGGTCGACGCCCCGCGCCTTGGCCATCATGGCCCTGCGAACCAGGCCAACGTGCTCGCGCAGCGTATAGGCCTCGCTCGCATAGCTCAAGGGAGCGCGGATGCGCGCAGCCGCCTGATCGATCCGGTCAAGGTCGACGAGCCACCGCTCGATCGGCAACGGGCCCGTGCGCGTTCGGACGTCGCGTTCGAGCAGTGTCAACTCACCATACCAGTGGTAGATGCGCGAGCGTACCCTCCAGCGGTAGAGCCTGGGCAAGAGATTTGTCAGTGGAACGATTATGAAAACAACCGGCACAAGCAGCACGATCACGCGTTCGAGGTAGGCTGCGAGAGCGAACGGCAGGTAGCGGTGAAGCACGCTGGGCCCGAAGCGGTGATGCCGATCGGCATCGACTGAAACCGGCAAGTCCACCATCGATGTGTTGGGGAACTCGTCGTCCGCTTCGAAGAAGCCCTGGTTCCCGTGCAGTTCCCGAGCGGCTTCAAGTAGCAGATTGATGATCGCCGGCGAGAGGCCGTCGCGCGAAACCAGCATCGCCTTCGTGCCGATCAGTCTCACCTCTTTGTCCGGGATGTGCAGCGCCAGATCGACTGTGCCAGGTGGCAGGGTCAGCTTCTTGATGTATGGAAACCGCCGCTGATAGGCCTCTGCGCGGGCCAGGCTCAGCAGCTTGAGCTCCGGATCATGCAGAGCCTGCCAAATCGCGGGAAACTGTGCCGGCCCGACCAAGAATGCGGCATCGACCTCTCCCGTCTGCAACGCGCGCAAGGCGTCCAGGTTGCCCAAGGGGGCCAGCTCCGAATTGAGGCTCGTGATGCCGTTGGCCGCAAGCAGCGGCTCCATGAATGCGCGCACGCCGCTGCCCGCCGCTCCCACAGCGAGCCGCCGATGGCGAAATTCATCGAAATGTTCGTGAACGACGCTATCGCGATAGAAGATCCACAGCGGCTCGTAATACAGGGCGGCAAGCATCACCAGCGACGCGCGATCGTCCGAACGCACCACGCCGCCATGCACGAACGCAACGTCCACGCCGGAATGTGGATCTCTCAACAGGCGCGCATTCTCGTCAGCGCCACCGGTCATGCGTTCCTCGACCGTCACACCGTTGCGCGCCAGAATTTCCTTGTAGCGCTGCGTGTATTGGTGGTACATGCCGTCTCGCAGGCCCGACGCAAGGACGATGTGGCGTGGGATTGCGCTTTCCAACAGCCAGGCGCCGAGAAAGGCAAAGACCACGCTTGCCGCCACCAGTAGCGTCCAGCGCAGCTGACCGTGCCGCCCCCCGAAAGGCAGGCTATCGAGCGGCATACGACGGCACTTCCTTGTCAGACATCAGCAGCGCAATCGAAATACCACAGCAATGTCGCCTCCTCAGTCGTTGTTTGCACAGCAAGACACTCCTCCAGGGAAAGCCGCACGGCCATGTCCTTGGCCGCAGTACGGCGAGGAGCAACCTCACATGGCAGCTTCCTCGACCACCCGCCGGCCATGGTCCCTCTGGATTGGGCGATGGTTGTTCCGGAACAATTTCTGGAAGGCCTGAATCTGCTGGCCCGACATCTCGATCGGCTGCACCATGACGATCCAATTCACATCCTCGGAACACGGCGGCGTTGTCAGCGACCCGGCATAAAGGAGCGCCTCGTGCGACGCGGGCATCAACGCGCCGAGATCGACCTCCTCGGCCTTTTGAGCCGTGTCCAACGCAGACAGCCGATCCCAAAGCCGGGCAAGGGCGTCGTTCTTCGAGCCTTGCTTGATGAAGACGCCGACAACGGTGAGCCTGCCGCTGGAGTCTTTATTCACCAGGTGCATCTCCATCGGGAATGTCTTGCCGTTGAGGTGATGTTCGCTGGGTGTGTGGAAGTGAAATTGTGTGAGCGCATAGTTGTCGCCCTTGTACGTCACGGCATTGGCTGCCGCGTCAGCCACGTTGAACTGGATGGTGTGGCCGTTATTCACGAGTTCGCCCTTGGCTGAGCCGAAGTGCAGCGTGACATCGCGTTCCGCAAGGCGCTGTGCCTCGCGCGTATGAAGCGCAATCGGAGACTGCTGGAGCCCTGTCTTGCACAGTCGATTGTCGGAATCGAGCGCACCCCAATGCGACGGGCCAGATCCGGCGCGTTCGTTGTACGACCAGTGCGCAGGTTTCTCCTCGGCGAGGGCGCCCAGACTCAACGTCCAGGCAGCAAGGATCGCAACGTAAGCTCTTTGAAATCGAGGCATAGTTACTCCTATTGCATGGGGCCGCGAGGTTCGCGCCGTCCACAGAGTTTGTCAACGAACTTTGTCGATGCCGATTGACTGGCACGCTAGACAGTTGGCCGTCGCGCCTTTCGCGCCAGTGGCAACCAATGCAGGAAGCCGAACAGGAGCGTCAGGACGATGCTGACGAAGAGCGACCCTTCATATAGCTTGACGTACTTGAAGGCAATCGCCGCTTCAAGGGCATGCGCCACCACAAGCACGGCCGCGACCGTCTGGCTCAAGGCGGCTAGCGCGCCGCCAACAAGACCCGCGGCGGCAGCCAAGGCCGATACGTAGACCAGCAGGCAAGCCAACTTCATCAGTCGCATCATCATTTTGTCCTTCGATTGCTCTCGCCCCTACCCAGTTGCAGGTTGCGCTGGGCCTACCCCCCCTCGCCCATCGCCTTGATGCGGCCCTCCCTGATGGCGCCAATGAAGGCCCGGTAGTCGCTTCGATTCTGAGAGCAGTATTCGGTCGCGAACTCGCTGATCGCGTCGTCGAAGGTGTGCCCCGAACCCATGTATCCCGCGATCATCGCGGCATCGCCGGAGCGGGCATGCGCGCGGGCCAGCGCGTGCGCGCACATCCGTCCGTACTGTCTCAGCATGCCCATGTCCCAGTCTTCGATGACCGCCGAGAGCTTCATGTCGCGCAACTGGCGGATGTAGAAGTCCCGGCCATTCTGGCCGCGGGTCCATCCGAGGAAGACGTCGCTCGCCGCCTGCATGAGCCGCTGCCCAACGATGACGCGCTGGCCATGGTTGGCGTGCTTGCTCTTGCCGGCGTAAGGCTCCAGCACGGACGCCCGCGCCTCCTTGACCTGCAGAAACAGCGGATCGTTGTCCGCCGCCAGGAAAAGGCACACGCCGCACATCGTGCCGACGCTCCCTACGCCGACCACCTTGACGGCCATGTCGAAGAACTGGAACCGGTCAAACAGGGTCCGCGTCTGTTCGGGCAGGCTCTCCCGGTACGAGGCCAGCGCCTCGGAATAGCCGGTTGAAAGGCCAGGCGCCAGCTTTTCGTCAGGGTGGAAGATCAGCGGGGGCTCGTCCTTGATCCTGGGCCTCTCTCCCTCTTGCGAAACGAACTTGGGATAGAGATGGTCGGGCACCGACTTGCGCTGCTCCGTCTCGATGCGCGCCGCAAACCGCTTGCGGGCGGCGGCAACCACCGCAGGATCCCCTGTCCGGTCCGCGTACTTCTGCACGTCTATCCGGTCGTACCAGACATCCAGCGCGCGCATCCATGCGTAGTCGAACATCCGCTCTCGATATTCCCGCACGAGGTCGGTGACGACTCGCGCAGCATCGCTCCTGGGCAGCGCCAGATGCTCCGCGGCGATCACCACGCTCGCCGCGAGCCGCTTGAGGTCCCACTCGAACGGCGCGGGCAGCGTCTCGTCGAGGTCGTTGATGTCGAAAATGACATT
This sequence comes from Pseudomonadota bacterium, assembly GCA_018241905.1. Lineage (GTDB taxonomy): Bacteria > Pseudomonadota > Gammaproteobacteria > Burkholderiales > Burkholderiaceae_C > Variovorax. The sequence continues at coordinate 6,686 of JAFECZ010000121.1, read as the reverse complement.
GCGCTCCGGCGTCGCGAAGCCGCCAAAGTTCATCAGATGGGCATCTCCACACGCCTGCACCCGAATGCCGCTCGTGGGCGTATTGGCAAGATCCGCTGCCATGATTGCCGCCGCGCCGCGATAGAACGCGAACGGTGACGCGGACATGCGTCCGAAGCGTATCGGGATCAGATCGAGGATCCGGCCAGCATTGGATTCCTTCAGGATTTCCACTGGGTCGCGGCGGTTCGCCGGCGGCGTCCATCCTGCCTGCGACGCACGCGGCACGGTCTCGCGCATTGACCGCCCCTTGGCGGCACGCTCGTCGGCGGTCAGGTACGGGATTCCAGTACTGGGAACATCACCGGATGGTTTGCGCTTCCCAGACTTGTCCATGCCATTTTTTCCCCTCGGCTTGCGGTCTTGCGTAACCCGATTCGCCTTTGGTGGTCCGGTTTTCTTCATGCCTGTCTCCGATGAGCGCCATACCGCGCGCATGACTTGGACTTTTCGTGGGTGATGCGCCCGATGTCACTTGATCTCGAGCACTTCGTAGTTCGCGTACCCGAACTCGTTGCCGCGAGCGGCGAGGTACTTGTCGCCAACCTTGTAGAGCGTGACATCGAAGGGAACGCCGTTCAGCGTAGTGACGATGCGTCCATCCTTGATCTCGTAGTTGGCGGAGACGCCGTACGCACCACCGTGGATCGCGCTGAGGATCTGATCCGGGCTGGTTGCCTTGCCGTCCACGCTCTTGATCAGGCGCCGCCCGGAGTTCTCGTACACCATCTCGAACTGCTGTCCCGTGACGGTGTTGCGCACCTTCATCGACTTGTCGACTACCAGGGCCTTCAGCTCTGCGTCGCCAAGAGGCGTTGCGCCCCGGCCCTTGAGCTCGTCCACCGTCGTGCCCGCCTTGGCCGTCTTGGCCGCCTCGGCCGTGGGCGTGTACCAGATCGGCGATGTCCACGCGCGCTCCTGCACAGTGGCCGGAACGCCAGCCGGCGGCGGCACGCCCAGCTTGGCCGCGTCGTAGGTGCTCCAGCGCGGGGTCGGGATCTGCAGCACGCGTGCGTAATAGAACGCATGCACGGAAGGGTCGAAGTCGGGATCGGTCCACACCTTCTTGAGCTCGGCCTGGCCAATGGTGTTGGCATAGGTGGCCTTCGAGATGTCGACCGTGGTGCCGACCGGGCCGACACGGCCATTCGCATCGAGCTTGCGCTTGCCCGACCATGCAACGTCGTAGATCCTCTCGAAGATCTGGCCGTTCTTCGTCCAGCCCTTGATGATCTGGATGCGGTCGAGGTTGCCGTCGTCGGGGTCCTTCACGGCCCAGACGACGAAGGACGGCGCCTTGCCAGCAGCGCCAGGAAGGTCGCCTCCCATCGGCACGCCGTTCGCATAGGCCGTGTGGACCCAGTTCTTGTCCTTCAGCAATTTCTCGCTGTAGTTCCAGCCGCCGAAGAGGCGCACCGGGATGCGCACGCCACTGGTCCCGTAGACCTCCTTGCGCTGCATCGCGGCAAAGATGGATTCGCGCGTGTTCTGTTCCGCCCAGACGCCGCCCAGGCCCGAGAGACCGGTCTGGATGACCGGCATGCCCGATTCCACCCGTCCGGCAAGCCGGTCCTTCGGCGTCGAGTCCACCATGCCGTGCGAGCCGATGTTGTCGGATTGCGAATAGGAAACCACGGTGTTGTGCGAATCGCTCGCGCCGACCACGCCCATCTTGTACGGGTTGTAGCCACGTGACACCTGCAGCGCCAGTCCGTTCTCGTAGGCCTCGCGGATGTAGCTGCCGTTGATGTTCGACTTGCTGTCGGGCACGCCGAGCAGGAAGCTCATGATCTCGTGCCCCGCGAATTCATCGTTGGGCGACAGGCCCGGGTGCGTTTCGGACGCGCCCTTGACCTGCTGGATCTCGGTGAGCATCTCGTTGCGCATGCGCGCTTGCGCCCATGCCGCATCGATGGGGCGGCCTCGGCTGTCCACGTCCACCGGAAACATCAAACCGTCGCTGAGGTTCGCGTTGTGCGAGATGGCCAGCACCTCGTTGCCCTGCTTGCGCTGCTCGTCCATCCAAGACCAGAGGTCTTCGGGGCGCAATGAATCGATGGCGGTGAAGGGCAATGCAGGCACATGCTTCGAGTCCTTGAAGAACACGTTGCGGTGCATGTTGCGGTTCTTGGGCGTCGAGGTCCATTCGTACGCCACGAAGGTGGTGAACTTGCCCGGCTTGTAGTACTTGTCCGCAATCGCGATGTTCTTCTTCCACACGGTGCCGGCCACCTCGGGACTGACCAGTTCCTTGATCGGCTCGTTCTTCGCGATGCTGCCGGCCAGCCATTGGAACGCGGCACTGAACTCATCCGGCGTCTTGACCTGCAGCCTCTTGCCCACCTCGGTTTTGCTCAGGTCGGAAGTGGGATCGTTGGCAAGCGGCACGACGCCGGAATATTCCGAATGGTCGGTCACGCCCTGGAAGTCCAGCGGGCGACCCCTGAGCTTCACATCGAAGCCCGCCGGATGCTTGACCGGCATGCCCATGGAGAACTTGTACGCGTCCTCCGGCGTGGTCAGGTGGTTGCCGATCAGGTAGGCGTCCATGGACCAGCTCGTATGCGAGTGGGTCTGGCCGAAATAGACGTTGCGGTCGGGATTGCCATCGGCCGCCCACGCGGGCACGGCGGCGAGCAAGAGCCAGGCGCCTTGCATCGCTCGGGAAACAGGACGAGATCTGGTTTTCATGATGTCGTTCTCCTCGGATGGTGGGTGTTGTGCTTGGATTTATGGCGAGATGGATGCTCAGGCCCAGAAGGCCGCGAACCGCTCGAAGAACCAGAAGGCGGCCAGCGTGCCGACCGCATACGACGCAACTGCGGGCGCGCGGTGGACGGCAAGCGCCGGCGGCCGCAAGCACAGCAGCAACGCGCGCAGCACCAGAACCGCGCCGACGAACATGAGCTGGCCGATTTCCACGCCGACGTTGAAGCAGAACAGCGCCAGCGGCAATTCGTTCTTCGGCAGGCCGATTTCCGCGAGCGCGCCCGCGAAGCCGAAGCCATGCAGGAGCCCGAAGCAAAAGGCCACGACCCAGGGCCATCGCGCGGCGAAGCCCGGCTGCCCCCGGTTCTGGCGCACGATCTCCACGGCCAGCAGCAGGATGCTCAGCGCGATCGTCGCCTCCACCGGCGGCCCCGGCACATGCACCACGCCCAGCGCCGCCAGCGCGAGGGTGATGGAGTGCGCCAGCGTGAAGGCGGTGACCGTCTTCACCAGCATCCAGCCTCCGCGCACAAGCAGCAGAAGTCCGAACACGAACAGCAGATGATCGAATCCGCCCAGGATGTGCTCGATGCCATGCACGACGAAGGCCGACGCCACCGCGCCTGCCCCCGGCGCCGCCGCCACCTCGATCCAGGGCTGCACCGGCCGCACGAGCGTGGTCGATTCCGTGCCATCGCGCAGCGACACGCGCACCAGCACATCGGTAATGCTTGCCTGCAGGCCGACGAATTCGATGCGCTGCCCCATCAGGCCGGACGGGCCGGCATCGATCGCGCGCCTTTCGATCCATGCGTCGCCAACGTCCTTCTCCACCGGCTCGACGATGTTGCGGAATGCCGCGGGAAACCTCAGGGCGACCGGCAGCCGCATGCCCGCGTAGACGGGCGTGCGCCACGTCACGTCAAACCGGCCCGGGCCGGTCTCGATGAGCTCGAGGTAGGCGGGCCGCGCGTCGTGCGCCTGTGCGGCCGTTGCCGTGGCAAGCCACAGGAGCAGCGCCGCGAAAAGCAGCGAGCAGCGCCTGATGCCGCGCACGATCATTGACGGACCTGGGCCGCGGCCCCGGTGCCGGCCGGTGGCGGCTTGGCGACGACAATCTCGTAGCGCGCCCGCAGGCTGTCGAGCGTGACCTGCTTTTGCGTGGCCCGCTGCTCGGCCAGCCAGTCTTCCTTCACCTGCTGCGCAACAGCGTCGAATGCGGACGGCTGGCTGGAGGTCAGCGCGTCGACCCAGACCAGGTGCCAGCCGTAGCCCGACTCGACCGGGCCGTACCAGCCGCCGGCCTCCTGCCGGAAGACGCTGTCTGCAAATTTTGTTCCGAAGACGCGGGCGATCCGGTCCTGCGTTTCTTCGGCGTAGGCAGACTGGAACATGAAGGTATCGCCGCCGGTGGCATCCTTGTCTGAAGCCTTGCCCGAGGTGAATGCCGCAAGCTGCTTGCTCGCTTGCGCCTGCGCGCCGGCGCCGCGTCTGTCCGAAGAAAAGAAGAGATGATGGAAAGTGATGAGCCGCTCCGGCGCATAGCGCGCCTGGTTCTGGGCGAACCACGCCTGGAGTTCCTCCGGCGCCGGCTCGCGCGGCGTGACCACATCGTCCGCGAGAAAGTCCATCTTCTGGGCCAAGCGGCGGCGGACGATGGTGTCGTCCTTGTCCAGGCCCAGCGAGAGCGCTTCGCGATAAAGCACTTCCTCCTTGATGTGGTCCTCGATCAGCCCGTTCAATTCCTCGGTTGTGGCCGGCCGCTGCCACTGAGCGAGCCACGAAACCTGGATGCGGCGAATGTCGTCCGCAGAGACCTCGATCCTGCGCGGCTCCTCCTTGCCCCGCGCGCCATGCAGGCCGCCATAGATGAGAAAAAGAACGAAGCCCGCCACGAGGAAGTGCAGCAAGGGCTCGCCAAGCAGGCGCCGCACGCGCGAGGCGCGCATTCGGCCGCCGGAGGGACTTTCATTGGCGCTCATCGAGCACTGCGGGTTTTTCAACTTCAGTATCCGGGCGGCGCTTGGGTTGGTACGTAGACGACTCCGCTGCTTCCGTACCCAGCCGTGTACCACGTCGCACCACACTTGTAGTACGAAGCTCCGTTGGCCGTGATGGGGGCGACGTTGCACGGCGGCGGGGCCGGCGGCGGGGGCGGGGCCGGAACCGCTACGGTTGTGCTCACCGGCGGTGGCGTGGCCGCAGCAGTTGCGATGGCTGCCGTGGTGCCGACCACCAGGGCGCCGGCAACAAAGCCGGCGGCGCCGTCGTTGTCCCAGTCGGAACCGTTGCAATCCGAGCAGTTGATGTTGACCTGCTTATTGCTTTGGTAGTTGTTGGCCGCGCTCTGCCGGTTGGACTGGTTCTGGCTGGACGACGCCTGTCGCTGAGCCTGGTTCTCGCTCGAGCTTTGCTGCCGCTGTGCTTGATTGGCGCCGGATGTCTGTTGCGCCTGCGCTGCGGCAGATTGCCGTTGCGACTGGTTGGCGCCAGATGTCTGCTGCGCCTGGGCCGCTGCCGACTGCCGCTGCGACTGGTTGGCGCCGGACGTCTGTTGCGCCTGCGTTGCACCGGATTGCCGCTGGCCTTGCTTTTCGCCCGCAGCCTGCTTGCGCTCGCCGCCCGAGGCCTGCGCGCCGCCTGCGCTGCGCCCCTGGGCGGCGCCCCCGCGGCCCGAAGAGAACGATCCGCTGGCAGCGGCTCCGCCGCGCGAGAAACCATCCGCGCCGCCGCCACCTCCACCTCCGCCGCGCTCACCTCCGCCGCGCTCACCGCCGCCACCGCCGCCACCGCGCGCCCCCCCGCCGCCTCGGTCGCCTCCACGGTCGCGGCCCTGCGCGCTTGCATCAAGCGCACCACCCACTGCAAACAGGCTTGCCAGTAGTACCGTGGCGACGCCACGCCATGCAATTGCTCTCATTTCTTGGCTCCTTGGGCTGACGACGAGGCCTTGCGTACTGCGGGTGACGCAGCGGGAAGCTGTGCGGCAAAGGCGATTTTTTGCGCGCCATCGGGCGGGCGCGCCACGAATGTGTCAGCGGCAAGGGTTGGCGCGAAGTTCCAGTCCGACAACTGCGCCCAGAACTGAGGCTGCCCGGGCTCGTTCTTGTAAGTCAGGACCACGCGCACGGGATAAGGTTGGCTGCCGTCTGCTACCCAAACCTGGAAATCCACCGTGTCGCTGCGGGCGGCAAGATGGTGGGTAGGTATGCCCAGGACATTGGTCTTCTCGACGTAATCGACCTGCCGCACGCGCTCGCTGAACTCCGCTGGCAGCCGGCTCACCAGCAGCATTGCCAAGGGAAAGCGCAGGTGGAGATCCCGCACAAGATGGATGATCGTGTTGTCAAGGTCGCCCGACTGTGCTTCGGTCGCATAGACGTTGTTGGCGAAATCGACCACCATGGCCTCCTTGCCCGAGAAGACGGTCAGGATCTTGGCGTCATTGCTCAGTTCGCTCTCGACCCGCAATCGGTCGGGCCGGCTTACCGTGATCTTGCGCAGCTCACCGAACTCGATCTTCTGGCCCGAAGGCTGGACCGTGTCGTATCCGCTGCGCATGCTGACACTGAACGCGCCGGCACTGCCAAGGAACTCGGCCATCCGCATGAGGACTGCGCGGCCTCGCGCCTGCGGTGAGTTCTCCATCGCACCGGCAGCCCGATCGGGCGCCGAGGGCTGTTGGGAGTATGTCGGCTCGCTGACTGTCAATATCAGCACAGAAGCAAGGACAGCAGGCGCAAAGCGCTGCAATGCACAACCAATAGCTCTCATGGGCAACCCTTTCTAATGGCCACCCTCATCGGCCGGAGCGGCGTGTTAGAGAACGTAGAGAACGGAACCGAATATGGTCGGATGTAATCAAACGTGAAGAACCTCACGCACAAAAAACAACCGAAAAGAACGTCGGAAGTAGGAACCCACTCGGGTCACTTGAC
>JAFECZ010000120.1 GCA_018241905.1 Pseudomonadota bacterium | reverse complement strand
CGGCGGCACGGCCGGGGCGCTGATGGCCAACCGCTTGTCGGCCGACAAGGACAAGCGGGTGCTGCTGATCGAGGCGGGGCGCAAGGACGACTACCACTGGATCCACATTCCGGTGGGGTACCTCTATTGCATCGGCAATCCGCGCACGGACTGGCTCTACAACACGGAGCCGGACGCAGGGCTCAACGGGCGCTCGCTGCGCTATCCGCGCGGCAAGACGCTGGGCGGGTGCTCGAGCATCAACGGGATGATCTACATGCGCGGCCAGTCGCGCGACTACGAGCAGTGGGCGCAGCTGACGGGCGACGACACATGGCGCTGGGGCGAGGTGCTGCCGGCCTTCAAGCAGCACGAGGACCACTACCTGGGCGCCGACGAGCTGCACGGCGCGGGCGGCGAATGGCGGGTGGAGAAACAGCGGCTGCGCTGGGACATCCTCGACGCCTTCGCGCAGGCGGCTCAGCAAGCCGGCGTGCCGCATTCCAACGACTTCAACCGCGGCAACAACGAGGGCGTGGGGTACTTCCAGGTCAATCAGAAGGACGGCTGGCGCTGGAACAGCGCCAAGGCCTTCCTGCGCCCCACCTGCTACGGCCGCCCCAACTTCGAGATGTGGACCGCCGCACAAGTGGCCAGGCTCGACATCGAGCGCCAGGACGACGGCAGCCTGCGCTGCACCGGCGCACAGGTGTGGGACGGCCACCAGATGGTGCATGCGCGCGCCACGCGCGAGGTGCTGCTGTGCGCGGGCAGCATCGGCTCGCCGCAGATCCTGCAGCTCTCGGGCATCGGACCGGGCGAGCTGCTGGGCGCACAGGGCATCGACGTGCTGGCCGACCTGCCCGGCGTGGGCGCCAACCTGCAGGACCACCTCCAGATTCGCGCCGTGTTCAAGATCGAAGGCGCACCCACGCTCAACGTGCTGGCGTCGTCCCTCGTCGGCAAGGCGCGCATCGGCCTGGAATATGCGCTCAAGCGCAGCGGGCCGATGAGCATGGCGCCCTCGCAACTGGGCGCGTTCACCAAGAGCTCGCCCGAGCTGGCCTGGCCCAACCTCGAATACCACGTACAGCCGCTTTCGCTCGATGCCTTCGGCGAGCCCCTGCACAGCTTTCCGGCCTTCACCGCCAGCGTGTGCAACCTCAACCCCACCAGCCGCGGCACGGTACGCATCAAGACGCCGCGATTTGCCGACGCACCGGCCATTGCGCCCAACTACCTGAGCACCGACGAAGACCGCCAGGTGGCAGCCGATTCACTGCGCGTCACGCGCCGCATCGTGGCCCAGCCGGCCCTCGCCCCATTCAAGCCCACGGAATGGAAGCCCGGCGTGCAGTACCAGAGCGACGAAGAACTGGCGCGCCTGGCAGGCGACATCGCCACGACCATCTTCCACCCCGTGGGCACCACCAAGATGGGCGCGGACACCGACCCGATGGCGGTGCTCGACTCGCGCCTGCGCGTGCGCGACGGCCGCGGTGGGCGCATCGCAGGGCTTCGGGTGGTGGATGCGGGGGCCATGCCCACCATTACCAGCGGCAACACCAACAGCCCCACGCTCATGATTGCGGAAAAGGCGGCCACCTGGGTGCGCCAGGACAGCGCTACCACCGCCGTGGTGCATGAGGCGGGTTAATCCTGATGCACCCGGGGAGTGCATTGCCCCACAATTCATGCACTCGCAGCCGGGGGCCTCCCGCAGCGCGGGGGCCGAGGAGACAAATTCGGTAACCACAAAACGAACACGACAAGGCATCCGACACGAGATGCTATTTTTTTGATCAAGGCGCCGCTGGTCGGCGCCTTTTCTTTTGTGCGTTCGGCTCCGCTGCTATCAAATCCATAGCATCCGCGATGGGACAATGCCGCCCCTTATGGAATGGCTCGTCATCACCTTCGCCTCGCTGTTCGCGGGTTTTGTGGATTCAATCGTCGGCGGTGGCGGACTGATCCTGGTCCCTGCCCTCTTCTCCGTCTTTCCTGGTGCACCGGCCGCCACGCTCTTCGGCACCAACAAGAGCGCATCGGTCTGGGGCACGGCCGCTGCCACGGCGCAGTTCAGCCGGCGCGTACACATGCGCTGGAATGCCCTGCTGCCGGCCGCGGGCTGCGCATTTGCCGGCGCCCTGACCGGCGCCTGGGCGCTCACGCTGGTGCCAGGCGACTTCCTGCGCAAGCTGCTGCCCTTCATCCTGCTGGGCCTGCTGCTCTACACGCTGGCCCGCAAGGACCTGGGCCGGCACCACGCACCCAATTTCGCCGAGCGCGCCGAACTGGCGGTGATGTGCGCAGTCGGTTTCGTCATCGGCATGTACGACGGCTTCTTCGGGCCCGGCACCGGCAGCTTCTTCATCTTTGCCATGGTGCGGATCCTGGGCTACGACTTTCTCAACGCCTCGGCCTCGGCCAAGCTGCTCAACACCACCACCAACCTCGGCGGCCTGCTGCTGCTGGCCATGAAGGGCCACGTGTGGTGGCACTATGGCCTGGTGATGGCGGTGGCTAACGTCACCGGCAGCCTGCTGGGTGCGCGCGTGGCGCTCAAGCACGGCGCCGGATTCGTTCGCAAGGTGTTCATGGCGGTGGTGAGCGCGCTGATCGTGAAGACCGCGTACGACGCCTTCTTCAAGTAGCCCCCCGGCTTTTCACTCCCCGAGGGGGCGACCCCACCTGAGCCCCGTCAATGCCGGTCAATGCCGGCGCCCCGGTGCGGGATTGGTGGAGGCTTCTCAGGGTGCAGGGGCGGGGCTGGCGGGTGCGGGCCAGGCCACTTCGCTGGCCACGCGCGGCTTGCCGATGGGCGCTGTGGCCTTGCCCTGGCGAATGGCGGCCATGTCGGCTTCGCTGGGGTACTGGTCGAGCAGCCAGTAGTCGAAGATGCGGCGGGCAATGGGCGCCGCTGCGCCCGCACCCCAGCCGGCGTTCTCGACGATCACGGCCACCGCGATCTTCGGATCGTTCACCGGGGCAAAGGCCATGAACAGGGCATGGTCGCGCTGGTGCTCTTCCAGCGCCTTGGCGTTGTACTTGGCGTTGGGCGCCATGCCCACGGCCTGCGCCGTGCCGGTCTTGCCGGCGGCTGCATAGCCTGCGCCGACAAAAACGCTGCGCGCCGTGCCACCGGTGACCACGCTGGCCAGGCCTTCGCGGATCACGGCCACGTTGCTCGGCTTCAGGCCCAGGTCCTCGGCAGGCGGCTGCGGCAGCGGCGTGGTCTCGCCGGTGACGGTGTCGCGCGTGGCCAGCACCAGGTGCGGGCGATGCTTGATGCCGCCTGCCGCCACGATGCTGGTGGCCTGCGCCAGTTGCAGCATGGTGAAGCTGTTGTAGCCCTGGCCGATGCCCAGCGAGATGGTCTCGCCGGCATACCACTTCTTCATCTCGGGGCGCTTGTAGGCGTTGCGCTTCCACTCGGTGCTGGGCAGCACGCCGCGCACCTCGCCGCCGATGTCGATGCCGGTGATCTGGCCGAAGCCCAGCGGCTTCATCTGGTCGTGGATCATGTCCACGCCCATCTCGTTGGCCAGCGAGTAGTAGTAGATGTTGCTCGACACCTGGATCGAGCGGCGCATGTCCACGTTGCCCAGATACCCCTCGGGGCTGCCGAAGCGATGGCCGCCGAAGTTGAAATAGCCCGGGTCCAGCACCTGGACGTTGGGGGCGCGCTTGCCGGTCTGCAGCGCCGCCAGCGCCATGAAGGGCTTGTAGGTGGATCCCGGCGGGTAGGTGCCGCGCAGCGCGCGGTTGAGCAGCGGCTTGTCGATGGATTCGGACAGCTCCTTCCAGCTTTCGGAATCGATGCCTTCCACGAACAGGTTGGGGTCGAAGGTGGGCTTGCTCACGAAGGCCAGCACCTCGCCCGTCTTGGGGTCGATGGCCACCACCGCGCCGCGCCGGTCGCCGTACATGTCCTCGATGAGCTTTTGCAGCTTGATGTCCACGGCCAGCATGACCGTGTCGCCCGGCGTGGCCGGGTGGCTGGCCAGGCGGCGCACCGCGCGCCCGCCGGCCGACGTTTCCATCTGCTCCACGCCGGTGTGGCCGTGCAGCGGCTTCTCGTAGCTCTGCTCCACGCCCAGCTTGCCGATGTAGTCGGTGCCCTTGTAGTTGGCCTGATCCTCGTCCTCCCAGTCTTCCATCGCCTCTTTTTCGCGCTGGTTGATGCGGCCGATGTAGCCCAGCACGTGGCTGGCCGTCTCGCCGTTGGGGTAGTTGCGGAACAGGCGCGCCTTGATCTCGACACCCGGGAAACGGTAGCGCTGTGCGGCGAAGCGGGCCACCTCCTCGTCCGACAGGCGCGTGCGGATGGGCACGGAGTCGAAGCTGCGCGAGTCTTCGCGCAGGCGCTTGAAGCGGCGGCGGTCGCGCGGGGAGATGTCCACCACCTCGGATAGACCGTCGATGGTTTCGTCCACGTCGCCGGCCTTGGAGGGCGTGATCTCCAGCGTGTAGGCCGAATAGTTGGAGGCCAGCACGATGCCGTTGCGATCGAGGATGAGCCCGCGGTTGGGCACCACCGGCAAGATCGCCGTGCGGTTGCTCTCGGCCTGTTCGGCCAGGTCTTCGTGGCGCACCACCTGCAGGAACACCAGGCGCGAGGCCAGCAGGCCGAAGGCGAACAGCACCGCCAGCCCGATCACCAGCACGCGCCGGCGAAAGCGCGCCAGGTCTGCAGCGACGTTGCGGATCTCGGTCATGGAAAGCCGTAGGAGCTTAGGAACTGCCCAGGAGTTTCACAAGGGCCGGTTGGCATCCGGCTCCGGCGCGCGGCGCTGCGGTGCCAGCAGCAAGATGGTCGCGAAGGGCCACAGCGCCGCCTCGACCAGCGGCGCCAGCAGCAGGGACCAGCCTGGAAACACACCGCCGCCGATCAGGCGCAGGCCCAGCTCGATGACGTGCGACAGCGCAAACAGCGGCAGCACCTGCAGGGCCTGCGAAAAAAGCGGATACCACAGCAGCCGCCGGTGGATGGTGGTCGCCATGAACCCCAGCATGGTGTAGGACAGCGCATGCTGGCCCAGCAGCGCCGACTGCTGCACGTCCATGGCCAGGCCGAACATGAAGGCAATGCCGATGCTCACCCGCGCCGGCTGGTGCACGCCCCAGAACACGATGACCAGCGCCAGCAGGTCGGGCATCCAGCCGATACGACCCAGGGGCAGCATGTTGAGCAGCATCGCTGCGAACAGGCTGGCCCACATGAAGCCGGGGTTGAGCGGCAGCAGAAGCTGCTGTTGGCCGGGACGCATGATCATGGCGCCCTCCCTTCGATCGATTTGGGCGCCGCGGAGGCAGCCGGCTTCGGGGCCGGCTTGGCCGCCGTCGCGGAGTGCGCGCCGGGCTTTTGCGGCGCGGGCTTCTGGGCGGCGGCCTCGGGCGCCTTGTCGGCGGGCTTGTCGGCGGGCTGGTCAGCCGGCTTCTCGGCCTTGTCCGACTTGTCCGCCTTGCCCTTGGACTTTCCGTCGGTCTTGGCCTTGTCCGCCTTCTCCTTTTCCTTCTTCTTGGTCACGGCCAGCGGGTCGGTCGAAGGCGCCGGGGGCCGCGCACCTTGCTGGCCCACCGGCGCCAGCACCAGCACATAGCGCGCGCCCGAAACGGTGGCCAGGGGCATGCAGTAGATGCGGGCAAAGGCCGAATCCGCGCGCCGCTCGATGCGGTCGATGCGGGCCACCGGCACACCGGCGGGATAGACCCCGTCCACGCCGCTGGTGGCCAGCAGGTCGCCTTCGCGCAGGTCGGCATTGGCGCCCATGAAGCGCAGTTCCATGCCGGCCCCATGCGCCGTGGCATCGCCAAAGGCCACGCTGCGCGCCCCGGTGCGCGTGTTCTGCACGGGAATGGACAGGTCGCGGTCGATCACCAGCGTCACTTCGCTGGTGAAGGCGCTGACCAGGGTGACCTGGCCCAGCACGCCGTCGGCATCGATCACCGGCGAACCCGGAACGATGCCTTGCGTCTGCCCCTGGTCGATGATGATCTTGCGGCTGTAGGGGTCGGCCGCGTCGTACAGCACCTCGGCGGCCCTGCCGGGCGTGATGGTGGTCTGGCGCAACTCGAGCAGGGAACGCAGGCGCGCGTTGTCCTGCGCCATGGCGTCGGCCTGGCTGGCGCGCTCGGCCTGGCTGGCCAGCGCCTTGCGCGCCTGCGCCTCGCTGCGCTGCGCGGTCTGCAGGTCGTCGAAGTACTTGGTGCCGCCCAGCACCATCTGCACCGGCTTGAGGGCCAGCCACTGCGCCGGGTAGAGAACGGTGCCGATCACGCTGCGGATCGGCTGCACCAGGTGAAAACGCGCGTCCGCCACCATGAGGAAGACGGCCAGCGCACTGAATAGGATCAGCTTGGAAAGCGCAGACGGCCCCTGGTTGAACAGGGGCGGCGCGGTTCGATCAAGAGTGCCGAGCGGCATGCTTGTTTATGCCACGTGCAGAGGGGTTGAGCGAGAAGCCCCCGACCGCGACTCGCAGACTGGGGGCGGACTTCATTCACTCGTGAAGATGCTGCCCAGCCGGTCCATGCGCTCCAGCGCAATGCCGCAGCCGCGCACCACGCAGGTCAGCGGGTCCTCGGCCACGAGCACCGGCAGGCCGGTTTCCTCGGCCAGCAGGCGGTCCAGGTCGCGCAGCAGCGCGCCGCCGCCGGTGAGCATCATGCCGCGCTCGGCAATGTCGGCGCCCAGTTCGGGCGGCGTTTGCTCGAGTGCGTTCTTGACCGAGGAGACGATGTTGTTGAGCGGCTCGGTGAGCGCTTCCAGCACCTCGTTGGAGCTGATGGTGAAGCTGCGCGGCACGCCTTCGGAAAGATTGCGGCCCTTGACTTCCATTTCCTTCACCTCGGAGCCAGGGAAGGCCGAGCCGATGCTCTTCTTGATGACTTCCGCCGTCGGCTCGCCGATGAGCATGCCGTAGTTGCGGCGGATGTAGTTGATGATGGCTTCGTCGAAGCGGTCGCCGCCCACGCGCACGGACCCCTTGTAGACCATGCCGCCCAGCGAGATGACGCCCACCTCGGTGGTGCCGCCGCCGATGTCCACCACCATGGAGCCGGAAGCTTCCGACACCGGCAGGCCCGCGCCCAGCGCGGCGGCCATGGGTTCCTCGATGAGGTAGACCGACGTGGCGCCGGCGGCCTCGGCCGCGTCCTTGATGGCGCGGCGCTCGACCTGGGTGGAGCCGCAGGGCACGCAGATGATGATGCGCGGGCTGGGGGTGAGCAGCGAGCGCGGGTGCACCATCTTGATGAACTGCTTGATCATCTGCTCGGTGATGACGAAGTCGGCAATCACGCCGTCCTTCATCGGGCGGATGGCCTCGATGTTGCCGGGCACCTTGCCCAGCATGGCCTTGGCCTCGCGGCCCACGGCCTGGATGACCTTCTTGCCGTGCGGGCCGCCTTCATGACGGATGGCGACCACCGAAGGTTCGTCCAGCACGATGCCCTTGTTGCGGGCAAAGATCAGGGTGTTGGCAGTTCCGAGGTCGATGGCAAGGTCGGTGGAAAGATACCGACGGAAAGCTCCGAACATGTGCAGGATCCTCTGGGACACGCATGCGCTTCGGCATGTCGTCGCCCAATTTTTCGTTTTTGAAGGGGTGAATTGATCGCTTTTGCGCTTTTTGCGGCAAAAGCCGGCGTGTTCGCGGGCGTTGCGGCAAAGGCGGGATAATACCCGAATCCCCTCTGAGTCCAGCGTCCGCGGCCCCCTGCCGGGCCGTGTTTTACGCCGGTTTTTCCGGCCTTTTCAACGATGTCCCTGTCCTCATCCGATATCGCGCGCATTGCGTCGCTCGCCCGGCTCGACCTGAGCAGCGAAGAAAGCGAGCGCATGCTCACCCAGATCAACGGCTTCTTCGGCCTGGTCGAGCGCATGCGCGCCGTCGACACCACCGGCGTCGAGCCCCTTTCGCACCCCGTTGCGGCCATCGAGGACGTGACCCTGCGCCTGGCCGACGACCAGGTGACCGAACCCAACAACCGCGAAGCCAACCAGAAGAGCGCCCCGGCGGTGGAAGCCGGCCTGTTCCTCGTGCCCAAGGTGATCGAGTAATGAGCGAAATCCAGAAAAAAGACCTGCACCACCTGGGCGTGGCCCAACTGGCCAAGGCCCTGGCCGAGCGCAAGGTGTCGGCCGCAGAAACCGCCCAGCATTTCCTGGCCCGGGTGAAATCGCACCCCGAGCTGGGCGCCTTCGTGGCGCTCAACGAAGACGCGACGCTGGCGCAGGCTCGCGTCGCCGACGAGAAGATTGCCGCAGGCAAGGCCGGCGCGCTGGGTGGCGTACCCGTGGCCCACAAGGACATCTTCGTGACCACCGACTTCCCCACCACCGCGGGCTCGAAGATCCTGGCGGGCTACCAGTCCCCCTACGACGCGACCGTGGTGCGCAAGCTGGCCGAAGCCGGCGTCGTGACCCTGGGCAAGCTCAGCTGCGACGAGTTCGCCATGGGCTCGGCCAACGAGAACGTGGCCGTGCCTGCCGTGGGCCACGACAAGGCCGTGCCGGTGCGCAATCCCTGGGACGCGAGCCGCATTCCCGGCGGCTCCTCGGGCGGCAGCGCCGCCGCGGTGGCCGCCCGCCTGGCACCCGCCGCCACCGGCACCGACACCGGCGGCTCGATCCGCCAGCCGGCGTCGTTCTGCGGCATCACCGGCATCAAGCCGACCTACGGCCGCGCCTCGCGCTACGGCATGGTGGCTTTTGCGTCCAGCCTGGACCAGGCCGGCCCCATGGCCCGCAGCGCGGAAGACTGCGCGCTGCTGCTGTCGACCCTGTGCGGCCCCGACCCGGACCGCGACTCCACCTCGCTGGACCGCCCCGCCGAAGACTATTCGCGCTCGCTGAACGATTCGCTCGAAGGCTTGCGCATCGGCGTGCCCAAGGAGTTCCTGGGCGAGGGCGTGGCGCCCGGCGTGCGCGCCGCCATCGAGTCGGCGCTGGCCGAGTACGAGAAGCTGGGCGCCAGGCGCGTGGCGGTCTCGCTGCCGCGCACCGAGCTGTCGATTCCGGTGTACTACATCCTGGCCGCGGCCGAGGCGTCGAGCAACCTGAGCCGCTTCGACGGCGTCAAGTTCGGCCACCGCGCCAAGCAGTATTCCGACCTGGCCGACATGTACAAGAAGACGCGGGAGGAAGGCTTCGGCGACGAGGTCAAGCGCCGCATCATGATCGGCACCTACGTGCTGAGCCATGGCTACTACGACGCCTACTACCTGCAGGCGCAGAAGGTGCGCCGCATGATCGCCGACGATTTCCAGAACGCCTTCAAGGACTGCGACCTGATCGCCGGCCCCGCCGCGCCCACGGTCGCCTGGAAGATCGGCGAGCACGGCGACGACCCGGTGGCCGACTACCTGGCCGACATCTTCACCCTGCCCGGCTCGCTGGCCGGCCTGCCCGGCATGAGCCTGCCCGCGGGCTTCGACGGCCACATGCCCGTTGGCCTGCAACTGATCGGCAACTACTTCAACGAGGCGAAGCTGCTGGGCGCGGCACACCGCTTCCAGCAGGCCACCGACTGGCACACGCGCACGCCGGAGGGCTTCTGACATGAGCGAGCAACAAGTGAACACCTTCGAGGCCCAGCAGCAAGGCCGCCCCACCGGCCCGCTGGTGCAGGGCTATGAAGTCATCATCGGCTTCGAGACGCACGCCCAGCTCTCCACCGCCAGCAAGATCTTCAGCCGCGCGGCCACGGCCTTCGGCGCCGAGCCCAACACGCAGGCCTGCGCGGTGGACCTGGCCCTTCCGGGCACGCTGCCGGTGATGAACAAGGGCGCGGTCGAGCGCGCCATCAAGCTCGGCCTGGCGCTGGGCTCGCACATCGCGCCGCGCAGCGTGTTTGCGCGCAAGAACTACTTCTACCCGGACCTGCCCAAGGGCTACCAGATCAGCCAGTACGAGATCCCGGTGGTGCAAGGCGGCACCGTGTCCTTCTACCTGGGCGAGGAGTTCAAGACCGTGCGCCTGGTGCGCGCGCACCTGGAAGAAGACGCCGGCAAGTCGCTGCACGAGAACTTCGTGGGCCAGTCGGGCATCGACCTGAACCGCGCCGGCACGCCCTTGCTGGAAATCGTGACCGAGCCCGACATGCGCTCCACCGCCGAGGCGGTGGCCTATGCCAAGGAGCTGCACAAGATCGTGACCTGGATCGGCATCTGCGACGGCAACATGCAGGAAGGCTCCTTCCGCTGCGACGCCAACGTGTCGGTGCGCAGGCCCGGCCAGCCGCTGGGCACGCGGCGCGAGATCAAGAACCTCAACAGCTTCCGCTTCATGCAGCAGGCGATCGACTACGAGATCCGCTGGCAGATCGAGCAGATCGAGGACGGCCACGCCATCGAGCAGGCCACGGTGCTGTTCGACCCCGACACCGGCGAGACGCGTGCCATGCGCACCAAGGAAGACGCGGCCGACTACCGCTACTTCCCCGACCCGGACCTGCCGCCGCTGGCCATCTCGGCCGAGTGGATCGAGCGCGTGCGCTCGGCCATGCCCGAGCTGCCGCGCGCCATGGCCGAGCGCTACCAGAGCGAGCACGGCCTGTCGGCCTACGACGCCACGCAGCTCACGCAAAGCGTGGCGCTGGCAAGCTACTTCGACGAGGCGGTGGCCGCGGGCGCGGCGCCCAAGCTGGCCAGCAACTGGATCACCGGCGAGATCGCGCGCCGCCTGAACGCCCAGGAAATCGGCATCGAGGCTGCACCCGTGAGCGCCAGGCAGCTGGCCCAGCTGATCGCCCGCATTGCCGACGGCACAGTGTCGAACAATGCCGCGCGCCAGGTGTTCGATGCGCTGTGGAGCGGCGAAGGCCAGGACGTGGATGCCGTCATCGAGGCCAAGGGCCTCAAGCAGATGAATGACTCTGGCGCACTGGAGAAGATCGTCGACGAGGTTCTGTCCAAGAACCAGAAGAACATCGACGAATACCGCGCCGGCAAGGACAAGGCTTTCAACGCCCTGGTCGGCCAGGTGATGAAGGCCAGCGCGGGCAAGGCCAACCCGGCCCAGGTCAACGCCTTGCTGAAGTCCCGGTTGGGGTGACGCCGCCCGTGGCCGCTGCGGGCTGCGGCGGCCACAGCTTGGACAGCCGGATTCGCTCGTCGTCGAAGCGCGCGTTCACGCGCTTCTTCTCGTCTTCCTGGTCGGCGATGAAGCGGTTCTGCACCGCCACGCTCTGCTGCAGGTCGTCCAGCTCGCGCTTGAGCGACGCGGGCGCGCGGCTGATGTCCTTGCTGTAGAACTCCAGCTCGTCGTCCACTTTCTTGCGGGCCTCCGCCAGCTCGCTCACGCGTTTGCGGGCGGCCTGGATGACCACGTCGATCTGGGCCAGTGCGTCGGCCCGCTCGCGGTCGTGAGCGGCCGGCGTGGGGTAGCGAATAAGGAGCGCGCGCTCGCGCCGGCGCTCTTCCTGGGCGCGCAGCGTGGCCTGCTGGGCCTGGCGATCTTTCTCTTCGCGGTCGGCCTGCTCCTTGGCGGTGAGCGTCGGGTCGACCTTGCGCTTGACGGTACCGCTGGGGTTGAGCTCGCGCTGTTCGCGGTCGCTGCAGTCGGCAATCGGCCGGTCCGCGGTAATGGTGCGTCCGCGGGAATCGACACAGGAATAGATTCCCGCGGCGTTACCGGCGGCGTCGGTGCGTTGCTGGGCCTGCGCAGCGGGCGTGCAGGTCAGCAGCGCAAGGCTGCCGGCAAGGGCAAGAAAGGCAGACTGGCGCACCGGCAACACCTCGGTCGGTCGACGACAAAAGAATGAAGGGATCGACACAGGCGCCGCAGGCCTCAACCCGCCCCGTAGCGGGCCCGGTAGGCCAGCACAGCCTGCCTGTGCTCGTCCAGGCCGCTGTCGGCCCGGGTGCTCAGATACTGAAGCAAGTCGTCCAGCGAGGCAATCGAGACAACCTGCATGCCCAGCTGATTGCGGACGTATTGCACGGCGCTGTGGTCCACGTCCACGCCGTTCTCGGTGGCTTTTTCCTGCCGGTCCAGCGCGATGGCCACCGCATGCGGCGTGGCGCCCGCGGCCCGGATGGCGGCGATCGACTCCCTGACGGCGGTGCCGGCGGACATCACGTCGTCGACGATCAGCACGCGGCCCTTGAGCGGTGCGCCCACCAGGGTGCCGCCCTCGCCGTGGTCCTTGGCTTCCTTGCGGTTGTAGGCAAAAGGAATGTTGCGTCCGCGCCGCGCCAGTTCGGTGGCCACGGTGGCGCCCAGCGGGATGCCCTTGTAGGCAGGCCCGAAGATCATGTCGAACTCCAGGCCGCTGGCGATCAGCCGGTCTGCATAGAATTCCG